>JBOFGJ010000673.1:0-1688 GCA_051649065.1 Flavobacterium sp.
AAAATCTTCAGGATTAAGAGCAGAGAAGGTTGCTGGTGAGATAGGCATTCCATTTAATACATACAGGGGATTGGTATTTTCATCTTGAAGCGAACCGATACCACGAATAGTAACTCTACCAGGTGTACCAGGCTGCCCAGAAGGAGAAGCTACATAAAGCCCAGGTACTTGTCCTTGTAGAGCTTGATCCATAGAACTCACTTGTGACTTATTAAGCGATTGTGCCTCTATTTTACTAACCGCTCCCGTTGTTTTAGAACGCGATTGTTTAGTATATCCTGTAACTACGATTCCTTCTAATAAGTTATCTTCTACATCTAAATCAATAAAGCTTGGATAATCTCCACCTTTAATCGTGATTTCTTTATCGAAATATCCGATATAAGATAAGCGAAGTTTAATCTCTTTTAAATCTCCATTATCTAATTCGAAATGACCGTCATCTTGCGTGATTCCAACTTCGTCTTTAGTGATGTTCTCTATCGTAACACCAGGTAAGGGTAGAAGCGTCTCAGCGTCTCTCACCACTATAGGTGCTTTCTTCTGTTGAGCGTAACTGCTAGCTGTCACAGCCATTAAAAAGGCAAGAGACAACAGTGATCTTTTAGTGATATGCATAAATAAGTTATTGTTCAATTTTTAACAATACAAACTTATTTTAACTTAATTAGGATGGTCTTAAAGAGGTATGAGTGGGAGATTAAAAGGGGATTAGAAAATTTTAATGTCACATGAAAAGAATGAGGAATGAGGAATGTTTGCTTGGGGTATTATCCGTGTCACTTAAACATCCTCATTGCTACGCAATAGTCTCCTGACTTTGCGTTCTTTTGTGTTATTGGGCGAATGGTAAAGGCCCCTATGATTGTGGATATGCTGTGCGTGATAATGATTGTGTGACACGCAAGGTATTGCGTCTGTACCTTGTATTGTCAAGTGAATGGTAATTCGCCCTTACTATTGTGGATATGCTGTGTGTGATAATGATTGTTTGACACGCAAGGTATTGCGTCTGTACTTTGTATTGTCGGACGAATGGTAATTCCTACGATTGTGGATATGCTGTGCGTGATAATATTGTGTGACACACTAACATTCTCATTGCTACGCAATAGCCTCCTGACTTTGTGTGTTGTGGGGCGAATGGTAATTTACCTTTATGATTGTGGATATGTTGTGCGTGATAATTATTGTGTGACACGCAAGGTGCTGCGTCTGTACCTTGTATTATCCATAAAAAAAGCGAACCAGATGAGAGGTTCGCTTTAGTGTTGCTTTCTTAGAAAGCGTGAATTATAATTTAGATAATGATTGAGATTCGTGATCTGTATTGACTTTAGGGATCTTTAGTGTCACTGTAGTTCCCGCTCCTAACTCTGAGTCTATCATCAGTTGACCTTTGTGTAGGAGTACTATTTTATGTGCTAAAGACAATCCTAATCCAGTGCCTTTAATACCGAATGCATTACTAGAACGGTAAAAAGGTAGAAATAGTTTGTCCAAGTCTTCTTTTCTTATTCCTATCCCTTGATCTTTGACAATAATGATGATATTGTCCTCATCTGTTTCTAGGATTAACTCTACAGGTTCGTTCTGTGAGAACTTACTCGCATTAAATATAATATTAGACAATGCTAGTTCTAGTAAGTTGCCATTACCATTAAAGAATAGCTTGTGCAACTCTTCTT
>JBOFGJ010000674.1:0-1175 GCA_051649065.1 Flavobacterium sp.
TTACGAAAAATTAGGATATGCGTTTATCGCATATATTGGGATTTTCTTACACAATACTTCACAAACTAAGTTTGTGTTAGAGCGTATTAATGAGATTCCTTTCGTTACAGTGGCTCACGTTACTACAGGTAAGTTTAACGTATTCTGTAAGATTAGAGCAAAAAACACTCGTCACGCAAAAGAAGTAATTTATATGATTGATGACATTGAAGGAGTTTACAGAACTGAATCAATGATTTCTCTAGAAGAAAGTATCAACGATAAAAAACGTTTAATGCACACTATCTTCAAAGAACTTTAAGATATACTGCATATTAAATATAAAAGAGGGTAATCCAATAGGGTACCCTCTTTTTTTTGCTTTAAACTGTGTGTTTATTATGGATTAAACCCAGATTAAGCATTAGCCAAATACTGCAACATTTCTACTTCATCTCTCTTTCAGTTATTCTAAAACCATACTACAGTATGCTTTTAAAATAGGTTCAGAGCTATTTTGTATAATAACTTTTCGTTTATATGTCTATCACTTAATCTGGGTTAAAGGTACTTTTATTTAGTAAGTCAACGATGGTTACAAGACTTCTTCTATTTTTATTTGTATTTTTGAAAAAAAAAGATGGATTCATTAACACAAATTATACTAGGTGCTGCAGTAGGGAATGCTATTGCCGGTCGGAAGATTGGAAATAGAGCCATACTTTATGGAGCTATAGCAGGGACTATTCCTGACTTAGATATTTTGGCTATGTTCTTTACAGACCCTATTACAGCTGTCGAAGTTCATCGTGGTTTTACACACTCTATTCTATTTGCCCTATTCGGGGGAGCTTTATTTGGTTATTTGCTTTATTTCATTGAGAAAAAGAATAAGGTAACCTATGAAGAGGGGTTTTGGCTATTTTTTTGGGGATTCTTCACTCATGCGTTATTAGATATGTTCACTACTTGGGGAACACGTCTATTATGGCCTTTTGATTATTCTTTAGCCTTTAAATCAATATTTGTTATTGATCCGCTGTATACATTACCATTTGCGTATTTTCTGATCCGTTCGATGCGTGAGAAGACAGATATGAAAAAAAGAATGTTTTTTAACCGCATGGGGTTCTATGTCAGTTCATTCTATTTATTCATTACACTAGCCTTAAAAGCAGTTGCTTTCTATAGTTTTA
>JBOFGJ010000675.1:0-4247 GCA_051649065.1 Flavobacterium sp.
TTTAGCATTCTTTCTAGGTTTGATAATATCAAATTCTTTCTCCCAGAATCGCAATAGTGAAGCATTTACATCAAATGCCTTTGCTAGTTCTCCGATGCTATAATAGCGTTTATCAGGTAAGTTTAATTCCATTAGTCAAGAGATTGGTTTTCTTGGTTCGCCTCTTGCGATAGAAGTTCAAATTCTTTAGCAGAGATATCTCCATAGTAGTAATTAAGCGGGTTTACTACATTACCCTGATAGTGTACTTCATAGTGTAAGTGGGGACCTGAACTACGTCCAGTACTTCCTACATATCCTATAATATCACCGCGTTTAACAGATTGACCTGGTTTCGCTTGGTATTTACTTAAGTGACCATATCGTGTTAGATATCCATATCCGTGGTCTACCTCGATTAGGTTACCATAACCCGAAAGTTCATTATTCGCACGGATTACTTTACCATTACCTGTCGCATATACTGGAGTTCCTAACTCAGCAGAAAAGTCCATACCAGAGTGAAACTTTTTAATCTTTGTAAATGGGTCACTTCGATATCCATATCCTGAAGCCATGCGCTTAAGATCTTCGTTTTTGACAGGCTGTATCGCTGGAATAGAAGAGAGGAACTCTTCTTTTTTCTTAGCGAGTGCGATGATATCATCTAGAGATTGCGACTGTATGGCAACCTGTTTTAGAAGTTTGTCCATCTTAGTGTTTGTCTCTGTCAGTAATCTTTCGTTGTTTAACCCTACGAAGGTACGGTATCTGTTGATCCCACCTAGACCAGACTTGCGTTGCTCATCAGGAATAGGAGCTGTGTTAAAGTAAGCTCTATATATATCGTTGTCACGTACCTCTAATTCATCTAATACTTCAGCGATAAGATCAAGTTTCTTATTCAGAAGTGTATAGTTGGTTTTAAATTCAGCTATTTCTCTAGCTTGCTTCTTTTCTTTTGGAGTTTCTAGGATATTGCTGTTAATTAAAAAGAATAATCCCATAACGCCAAATATAGCAGCAGTCAGTATAAACAAGACAATATTACCTATCTGTTTAAACTTTTTAGGGCGTATTTTTAGAAACGCTAATTTTTCAGGGTCGTAATAATATTTTACCTTAGCCATATTTTTAAAAAAACACTATTTTTGCACTATCTTTTTTGTATCTTATAAAAAGTGCTGTCATTAGTTAGCTAACAAATTTAAAAAATGTTTTCGTTATAATGATAGTTTAAGTGCCAAAGAGAGTAAAATAAAATCGGGTTATTCGTTAATTTATAATATGTTTAACAAGTAAGCGGGTAACCTAGTAATAAGAATTTAATAATAAGAATTTAGTTTCCAAAGGATATGAAATCACAAGAAATTCGTCAGAAGTTTTTAAGCTTTTTTGAAGAGAGAGGTCACATAATAGTACCTTCTGCGCCGATCGTTCTTAAAGACGATCCAACTTTAATGTTTAATAACTCTGGGATGGCCCAGTTTAAAGAATTTTTCTTAGGAAACGCCAAGCCTAAAAGTAACCGTATTACAGATACACAGAAGTGTCTTCGTGTATCAGGTAAACACAATGACTTAGAAGAGGTAGGTATCGATACATACCACCACACTATGTTTGAGATGTTAGGGAACTGGAGTTTCGGAGATTACTTTAAAGTAGAAGCTATTAATTGGGCTTGGGAATTATTAACTGAAGTATATAAAATTCCTAAAGATATATTATATGTTACGGTATTCGAAGGTAGTGAGGAAGAGAATGTTCCATTCGACCAAGAAGCTTATGACATCTGGAGTGGTCTAATCGGTAAGGATCGTATCCTTATGGGGAATAAGAAAGACAACTTCTGGGAAATGGGAGATCAAGGACCTTGTGGACCTTGTACTGAGATACACGTAGACATCCGTAATGCTGATGAGAAAGCACTTATTCCTGGTCACGAACTTGTGAATGGTGATCACCCACAGGTAGTAGAGATATGGAACAACGTATTTATGGAGTTTAACCGTAAAGCGGATGGTTCATTAGAGAAACTTCCTGCTCAACACGTAGATACAGGTATGGGATTTGAGCGTCTATGTATGGTGCTTCAAGGTGTACAGTCTAACTATGATACAGATGTATTCTCTCCACTTATCGCTAAAGTATCTGAGTTAACAGGTGGTAAATACACAATGAAAGCTAAGAACGATGAAGAAGAGAAGATAAATATCGCTATCCGTGTGATCGTTGACCACGTGAGAGCAGTAGCATTCGCTATCGCTGACGGACAGTTGCCTTCTAATGGAGGTGCAGGATATGTTATCCGTCGTATTTTACGTCGTGCTATTCGTTATGCGTTTACTTTCTTAGATAAGAAAGAACCGTTTATCTATCAATTGGTTGATGTATTAAGTGCACAGATGGGTGAGTTCTTTCCAGAAATCACTAGTCAGAAAGACTTAGTGAAGAACGTGATTAGAGAAGAAGAGGCTTCTTTCTTAAGAACGTTAGATCAAGGATTACACTTATTAGATAATGTAATCGCTCAGACAGAGGGTAAAGTAGTTTCAGGAGTGAAAGCTTTTGAACTATATGATACATTCGGATTCCCTATTGACTTAACTGCCCTTATCTTAAGAGAAAGAGGATTTGAGTTAGACGAGGCTGGATTTGACGCTGCGATGTTAGAACAAAAAACACGTTCTCGTGCAGCATCAGAGGTATCTACAGATGACTGGACTGTTTTAGTACCAGGTAATGTAGAACAATTCGTAGGATATGATCAATTAGAGAACGAAGTAAAGATTACTCGTTTTAGAAAAATAGATAGTAAAAAAGACGGTAAGTTATTCCAAATCGTATTAGATGCTACTCCATTCTATCCAGAAGGAGGAGGTCAAGTAGGAGATAATGGAGTATTAGTATCTGCTAATGAAACTATCGAGGTGATCGATACAAAGAAAGAGAACAACTTAATCTTACATATCGTTAGAGAACTTCCTGCTAATGTAGAAGCTTCTTTAGTAGCTAAAGTAGATGTAGAGGCGCGTAAGCAATCAATGGCTAATCACTCTGCAACTCACTTACTACATCAAGCATTACGCACTATATTAGGTACGCACGTAGAACAAAAAGGTTCGTTAGTGTCGCCTACACACTTGCGTTTTGACTTCTCTCACTTTGCTAAAGTGACTGAGGAAGAATTAGCACAAGTAGAAGCTTTCGTGAATGATAGAATCCACGATCACTTGCCGTTAGTAGAACGTAGAAGTATTCCGATGGCTCAGGCTATTGCAGAAGGAGCTATGGCATTATTCGGTGAAAAATACGGAGATGAAGTACGTGCTATTAAGTTTGGTGAGAGTATGGAGCTATGTGGGGGGACTCACGTAACAAATACTAGTGATATTTGGCAGTTTAAAATAGTAAGTGAAGGAGCTGTAGCGGCTGGTATCCGTCGTATTGAGGCGATTACCAATAAAGGAGCTCGTCAATTCTACACTGAACAAGAAATATTGCTAAAAGAGATTAAGATGGTATTAAAGAATCCACAAGATACTTTAAAAGCTGTAGGAACTCTTCAAGATGAAAATGCTAAGCTTAAAAAACAAATAGAGCAGTTATTAAAAGAGAAAGCAAAGAACTTAAAAGGTGATCTTAAAGGTCAAGTCCAAGAAGTGAATGGTATCTCTTTCTTAGCTGTAGAAGTTGATTTAGATGCTTCAGGTGCTAAGGATTTAGCATATGAGTTAGGTAATGAATTCTCTAACTTATATGTAGTATTCGGAAGTGTTGCGAATGATAAACCGATGTTGACTTGCTATGTGTCTAAGGACGTAGTTGAGAACAAAGGTCTTAATGCTGGTACTATTGTACGTGAGTTAGGTAAATATATCCAAGGTGGAGGTGGAGGACAGGCGTTCTTCGCTACTGCAGGAGGTAAGAACCCAGCAGGTATGGCAGAAGCTATAGCACACGCTAAAGATTACTTAAAATAGTAATATAAATAATAAAAAAAGATTCTCAACTGAGAATCTTTTTTTATACAACCTTAAATTCGCAGTAAATGGTAGTTGTGGATTTAAGGTTCAATAGATAATTGGATATGAAGTTTAGTACAGTAGTGCCTATAAAAGTGGCAAAGGATAGAATTAAGTATGACGATAAGATCTTGTCTATGGGATCTTGTTTTGCGGTTAATATAAGTGATAAGCTTAAGAACTATCAGTTCCAGAGTGTGGTAAATCCATTCGGTATTCTGTTTCACCCGATCGCGATAGAGC
>JBOFGJ010000676.1:0-1353 GCA_051649065.1 Flavobacterium sp.
TATCTTTAAGTGGGATAATAGGGTTCTTCACATAGTATTCAGATCCAAATAACCCAAACTCTTCACCTGTAACGTGCAAGAATAGCACAGAACGCTTAGGTCTAATACCTTGCTGCTCTAGTGATTTGAATACTCTTGCAATTTCCATTACAGCTACTGTACCAGACCCGTTGTCATCTGCTCCGTAGTAAATCTGATCTAATAATATCCCCATATGGTCATAATGAGCAGAGATAACTAAGACTTCCTCTGGTTTTTCACTTCCTTCTATAAAAGCCATTACATTCTCACTGTCTTTTAGACGCATCATTGCTTTTCGCATGAAGGCTGCCGGGACAGGCTGTAGATAACTATCAGTTTGTTTTGGGTGTGCGATATGACGTTGTTTATAGAAGTTGACTAGGTACTCTGTTGCTTTCTTTTGTCCAGGTTCACCTGTTCTTCTTCCTTCAAACTCATCAGAAGTAAGCACTTTAAGATTTACAGCCATCGAGTCTGCAGATATTTGTTTCCAATAATCAGCTTGTGTTGGAGTTTCGTTATTTTGGGTAATTGCTGTTTTACAGCTTGTTATAGAAAGGCTTAAAGCAAGTAGGCTTAAGGCTATTTTATAGTTATTCATTAGTGAGTATAAATGTGTTTGGGGTAAAGATAATGAAGAAAGGGGAATGAACAATGAGGAATGAGAAATGGGCAATGAGGAATGTTGTCGCAGATTTGTAATTCATGACGACATACGAACGCATATAAGGTACAGACGCAATACCTTGCGTGTCACACAAAATGCAAAACATAGCACGGATTATAAATCCGCACCAACAAGCGAAACAACGAAACAGCAAATACTCAAAGTCAGGAGACTTTGCGTAGCGTAAGGAACGGATTACAAATCCACTCCAACAAAATCACAAAATCACAAAATCACGAAATAACAAAAAGACAAAAAAGTAAAACCATATGCCGAAGGCAAACATTCTTCATTCCTCATTCCTCATTGTACATTGAATTATCTATCTTTGTTTTAAATCAAAAGTTGACAATGAGTAAAATCGTTTTTATTACAGGAGGTTCTTCTGGTATAGGTAGAAGTGTAGGGGAGTATCTTACACAACATGGATATAAAGTATATGGTACAAGTAGAAATCCTGAGCGAGTAACAGATTCAAAGATTCCGTTAGTGAAGTTAGATGTTCGTGATGTAGAGAGTATCAAAGCTGCTATTAAGGAAGTTATAGATATAGAAGGAAGAATAGATGTATTGATCAATAACGCAGGTGTAGGTATTACAGGACCTATTGAAGAGATACCAGCAGAGCATATCCTTAACAATTTTCAGACAAATGTATTTGGACC
>JBOFGJ010000677.1:0-4140 GCA_051649065.1 Flavobacterium sp.
CTTTCTGTAATTTGAATTGCTTTATCGCAAGTATTGTTACAAGTACAATTATAAATATGCTCCAATCAATTAGATTCATTCCTTCTCAAATTAAGGCGTGCCTATCTATGCTAGTTTATGTTAGATAGTAATCACTTTATGTTATAATAAAAAACGATAGCATAAGCATAAGCTATAAGATGCTAAGTATTTTGTTGAGGTTATCCCCTGATTAAGCATTAGCCAAATACTGCAAAGTATTTCTACTTCATTCAGAGTTATTTTGCATAATAACTTTTCGTTTATATGTCTATCGCTTAATTTGGGTTTAACCCTGATTAAGCACTAGCCAAATACTGCAAAGTATTTCTACTTCATATCTCTTTCATTTATTCTAAAACCATACTACAGTATGCTTTTTTCATAAATTCAGAGCTATTTTGTATAATTACTTTTCGTTTATATGTCTATCGCTTAATTTGGGTTAAATAGTAAATGAAGTTTTTAGATGTGGTTTATATAGTAGTTAACGCTATGAGCGTGTTGTTTATACAGTATTTTTATAAAATCTTATGCGTTTTTAGGCATAAAAAATAAGGCTAGTAAAACCTGCTTAGAGGTAAACTAGCCTTATATTACTACCATTTGACTATTTAAACCATAATGATAATTACAAATTCTGTGCCATTATTAAAGGTTGATTTAAAATTTGTACATTATAATTCGCTTATACCTCTTTAGAATATAAATAATTATCTAAAAAGGAGTAATAAATTTGAGTACAATTTTATAACCTCTTAATCTGGGTTAAATAGTAGGGTGGTGGTTGTCGTATTTTTTGTCTACTATTACAATACCTTTTTGTAGTAGTAAGCTATTTGGATAAGATATCTTTTCGTTATCTATGGTTAATAATATTGTACAGAACGATTTGATGTCTAATATCTGCGCTTCGATAGGGAAGTCCTTATCTTGTATTCTTATTGTATCCCCTATTCTAAAAGGGAATGAGAAGAATAATAATATTCCAGCAGTGATATTACTTAATAAAGACCACTGAGCGAACATTGCGACTCCTATTACTGTAAAGACTGAAGTAAGCGTAAGCATAAAATTCTCTGGTTGAACCCCCCATATTGTCAGTATAATTATTAAGAATATAACAGATAATAAGGTGTTAAACAATCTGATAATTAGAAGTACACGACTGTCTTTGCGTTGCGCTTTAGTCGAAAATGAGCGAATTATATAAGCAAGTATTTTGCGACAAGGAAAGTAGGCAACTAAAGTAATGGCCGTAGCTATAATCTCTGTATAATATTGTGCAAACATATATGTTATTTAATGAATTGTAATAGTTCATCAACTAATTCTTTTGTAGGTAATCCTACTATATTAGTATATGAACCATCTATTTTATTTATACCTATTAGGCCTATCCATTCTTGGATACCATAGGCACCAGCTTTGTCATAGGGTTTATAGTTATCGATGTAGTAATAGAGTGCTTCATCTGATAAATCAGAGAAACCAACTTTAGTAATACAGTGAAATAATTTTGTCTTGTCTTTACTCTTTAAGCAAACAGAAGTTACCACATCATGCTCATGTCCACATAGGCTCTTAAGCATTTGATAAGCTTCCTCTCTGTTTTCAGGTTTTCCTAGTGACTCATTGTTATTCCAAACTGTTGTATCACTTGTGATAATAATCTCATTATCATGCTCAAGTGTTATAGCATCAGCTTTAGCCTTAGCAATAAAGTCAGTAATCTGTTCTCTTATTAGTTCGTTTGGATAAGACTCATCTATATCAGATGCTCTGACAGTGAAGTCTATTCCTAAGTCAGTCAAGTATTGCTTACGACGAGGAGAGTTAGAACCTAATACTATCTTGTATTCTTTTAATAAATTATTCAGCATATAGAATGAGTCGAATTTAGTCGAATTTAGCGTTAAAGTGTTGAAACCATTTTTCTTGAGTTTTCAGTACTTGCTCTATAACATCTCTCACAGCACCTCTTCCACCATTGACATGAGAGATATACTTAGAGATTCTCTTGATTTCGGGAACAGCATCTTGTGGGCAAGTAGGTAAAGCCACTTCATGCATAATATGGTAATCTGGAATATCGTCTCCCATATATAATACTGTATCAGGCGATATATTATTAGCAGCTATATATTCTTTAAATACTTTTACTTTATCAGATACACCTAAGTGAATGTCTTTAATACCTAAGTTAGCAAATCTAGTGCGTACACCATCGTTACTACCACCAGAGATAATGCATACATTATATCCTAATTCTACAGCAGCCTTCATCGCATATCCATCTCTAATAAACATATCTCTTAGTAAGCTACCATCTTGGGCTACATGAACAGTTCCATCAGTTAGTACACCATCTACATCAAAGATAAAAGTAGTGATGTCATTCATTATTTCTTTAAAATGTTTAGACATTAGTTATTTTGTATTGAATTAGTTAAAAGTTGATAAATTTCTTTTTTGTTTGAATCAGTTAATGCTTCTAAATGGCGTTTGATAGTGCTCTGATCATTACGTGCTGCAGGTCCAGTCTGAGCTTCTTTAGGTGATAATACTTGGACTTTATTGGCTGTTTCAAGTATTAGTGGCTTAAGAATATCAAAAGGCACCATATTCTCTTTACAGATTTCTTCTCCTATAGTATAGAGGTGATTTGTAAAATTGTTTACAAATACTGCTGCTAAGTGTATTGATTGTCTCTGATCAGTAGAAATCTTATATACTCGTTCAGAGAATGAAAGAGCAAGTTTTTCTAGTAAAGCAAAATCAGTAGGATTACTTGCTTCTATACAATAAGGTATTAGATTAAAGTCTACTTATTTATCTAGAGAGAAAGTTTGCAGCATATAGAAAACTCCTTTTCTATTTGTATTAGCTATTGCCTCCATAGGTTTAGTTCCTGAAGTATGCACAACAAAGGCATTTTTAAAAGGAATAGCTGCTGATACTTCTTCAATGGCATCATCACTTACAACAATGATAAAAATATCTGCAGGTAATAGATCATTGATATCCGAAATTATTTGATTGTGAGCGACTAAGTCCTTAACTTTGTTAGGAGTTCGCGCATACACTTGTTGTAGTTTGATATTGTCTTGTTCTAAGAACTTTAGTATCAAATGGTGAGCAACTTTGCCAGAACCTAAAATAGAGATTGTAATCATAGCAGTAAAGTTTAGCATTTAATTGTAAACTGATATTGTGTAAAATTAATGATTTGTAATGAGAAAAGATATAGAAAATCTAGAAGATATTAAAGTGCTCGTAGATACGTTTTATGGACGAGTGCAACAAAACGAGTTTATTGGTCCTATATTCGAAAGTAAACTTGCAGGGCGCTGGCCAGAGCATTTGGAAAAGATGTATGCCTTTTGGGAGACTATTTTATTAGAAGAATATAGCTATAGAGGTAAGCCATTTCCCCCTCATGCACAGTTACCTGTAGAAAGTGAACACTTTGAAGAATGGAAGAGAGTGTTTAATGCTACAGTAGATGAGCTTTATGAAGGAAAGAGAGCAGAGGAAGCTAAGTGGCGTGGAGAGCGTATGGCAGCGATGTTCTTAAGTAAGATTCAGTACTTCAGAGAAGCAAATATGAAACCATTAGAGTAATGACTATGTAGCCAGATTACTCAACTTTATCGTAAATAATATTGTGAAGAGGGCATCCTAGGGTGCCCTCTTTTTTGTTGATTATTTCATAAGAATGATTGTTGGTTGCATTTATAGAAGAATTGTATTAATAAAAACTTGTTTTAAAAGTTTAACCCAGTTTAAGCATTAGCTAAATACTGCAAAGTATTTCTACTTCATATCTCTTTCCTTTCTTCTAAAAGCATACTACAAGCCTTGCTACTGCTGGCTCTTCGTTTTAAAATAGTCTACAGGACTATTTTAAACTCAGCCCTTTCATAAATTCAGAGCTATTTTGCATAATTACTTTTCGTTTATATGTCTATCGTTTAATCTGGGTTAAAATGAATGATTATAAATCTGTTTTATTGGACTAATTATTTGTTTAGAAAGATAATTTTAGTAGTCAGTTATCTAAAGTAGGAGTGAGTGAAATATCATGAATTTAGCATTGCTTTTTATGTTGTTAAAACTTCT
>JBOFGJ010000678.1:0-1229 GCA_051649065.1 Flavobacterium sp.
CTATCTATGAGAAGAGAAAAAGGTTCTTAGAAGAGTTTACTCCTATATTTACCCATTATCACAACCTGATTACGGACCATAAAGACGATGTCTCTCTAAAATACGAAACACAGCTAGAAGGTAAGTCAATGCTAGAGCTGTTTCAAGAGAACTT
Source organism: Flavobacterium sp. (assembly GCA_051649065.1). GTDB lineage: Bacteria > Bacteroidota > Bacteroidia > Flavobacteriales > Flavobacteriaceae > Flavobacterium. The sequence continues at coordinate 155 of JBOFGJ010000678.1, forward strand.
ACAGAAAGACCGTATACTACAATACACTTCTGTAGGAATTCACAAAGATGATTTGGCATTCGAGTTAAAAGAACATCCTATCAAGAAGTTTGGATCACAAGGTCAACAGAAGTCATTCTTAATAGCACTGAAGTTAGCTCAATTTGAGTTTCTACAGACACAGAGAGGGGTAGCTCCTATCTTATTATTTGATGATATCTTTGACAAACTAGATGAAAATAGAGTGCGAAAAATCTTAGAACTCGTAAATCTAGATACCTTTGGTCAACTATTTATTTCGGATACCCATGCTGATAGAACAGAGAGTCTTCTAAACAGTATACACCAGGACTACGAAATATTTAAAATACAACAAAACGAAGAATAAACTAATACCGCTAATAGACAATGAATATCCACGAGAACGTATCTCTAAAACCATATAACACTTTTGGTCTAGATGTAAATGCTAAATATTTTATCGAAATAAAACAGCTAAACGACTTAAAAGAAATAGTAAAATCGAATAAAAGTGATAAGCTATTTATCTTAGGTGGGGGTAGTAATATGCTGCTGACTAAGGATATCAATAAGATCGTAGTCAAGTTAGATCTACAGGGCATCTCTGTCCTAGAAGAGACTAATGATTATGTATTAGTAGAAGCTCAGGCTGGTGAGAACTGGCACGAGTTCGTCTTATGGTGTATAGAGCACAACTATGGTGGTGTAGAGAATCTATCTCTAATACCAGGTAACGTGGGGACTACGCCTATACAGAATATAGGTGCATATGGTGTAGAGATTAAGGATGTGATGCACAGCTGTAAGGCATTAGATATGAAAACGCTAGAGATAGTTGAATTTACGAATGCTCAATGTCAATTCGGATATAGAGAAAGTGTATTCAAAAATGAACTGAAGGATAAATACATTATTATATCTACCACTTTTAAACTAACGAAGCAGAACCATGTCTTAAAAGTAGATTATGGTGCGATAAAAGGTCAATTAGAAGAAAAGAATATCACTGAACCGAGTATTAAAGATATCAGTGATGCTGTAATAGAGATTAGAGAGAGTAAATTACCTAATCCTA
>JBOFGJ010000679.1:0-40989 GCA_051649065.1 Flavobacterium sp.
AACAAGGGATATTAGGTCCTGTAAACGGAAAAGTAGGAACAGTAGTTGGGGTAACTTGGAGAGGAGTAAATTACATCCGCTCTAAACCAAGCAAATCAAGAAAAAAACCAACGATGAAGCAAATGCTCCAATGGGATAAAATGAGTCTAGTCTCAACCTTTGCAAGTAAGTTTAAAGACTTCGTCAATGCAAATTGCCTTCCAGTAATGAAGGGTAAAAAATGGATAGCTGGGAAGGAACAACTCATCTCTAGACTAATGACTCAAGGTATTAGTTTAGTCAATGGAGAACAGCACATCAAGGTAGAAGAAGCATTATTATCCATCGGAAACCTTGCTCCTGCTGTCATCAAAAAAATTAATAGATTAAAAACAGGCAAGTTTAAAGTACAATGGGAAAACGGCTTAATCAACGCCTTAACTCTAGACACTGATAAACTGACGATGATGCTGTATAATGAGACTTTAGACAAGTTCACAGCAATATCAGATGTAGGAAATCGCGTGGATAAATACGCTCATTTTAGCATTCCTACAGAATGGGACAAGGGTACTGTTTACTTCTGGAGTATGTGGAAAGCAGCTGATGGCAGTGTAAACAGTACAAGCTGCTTCCACGGAATAATAGAGTTAGAAAATATAGAAGAGGAAACAGGGAACGGGGAACAGGAAACAGGGAACAGGGAACAGGAAACAGGGAACGGTAGGGGCGAATTGCAATTCGCCCCTACTTCGGTGGATTATTCTAGCGATGAATTGAAAAAAGGGAACAATGAACGCGAATTAACTGAAGTTATCCCTATCGAACAAGCTCGTAAAACAGCCCTAAAACAACATCTAGAAGAAACAGAAAAAAGTGCTGAAGGGGAAACTACCCCGCCTGTTAGGCAGCCTTTCAAAGAAGGGGAATTGAAGAAGTGGACTCCGCCTGGGTATATCCGAAAAGTAAACAAGAAGATTATCAAGCAGGCTAAAACATCAGAAACAGAACAACAGACTGATCAAATAGATGAAAAAATGAATAATGAACCGCGTTCAATTCTAGAGTTTGACTCTATCACTGAAGAACAGAGAGAGTGAGGTAGATAATATAGAAATAACATTATACTATGTGACTATCTACAATAAAGTAGCATTATAGATTAGACTTCACAGATTTAAGACAATTATACTTGTGAATTCTTTTAATTTCGTAATTTTACGTGCTTAGAACATTATTATAATGCAAACTCAAAAACCAAAACAATCGCTTGAAATACCAAAAAGCATAATAGTAATAGGAAAAACATTACAACTATTTTCTAAGAATCTAGCTACTAGATTTGCACAAAACCTTTTTGTTACGCCTCTTAAATTTAAACCACCAAAGAGAGAAAGAGAAATGCTTGACAAAAGTATTGTTACTAAAATTACTGTTCCTGCACTACGCAAGGATATTATGGTATATCAATATGGCACCAACAAAGCAGCTACTAAAAAAGCGCTCCTTATACACGGATGGAATGGTAGAGGAACTCAATTAGTAACTATCGCGAATATGCTTATGCGTGCAGGATATGACATCGTTAGTTTCGATGCGCCTGGTCATGGGAGGTCTCCAAAAACAAAAACGAATATGACTGAGTTTATCGCCTCAGCCTTTGAAGTAGAGAAACAATTCGGCCCATTCGACTTAGTGATAGGTCATTCTCTGGGAGGTATGACTACAATGAATGCCTTAAAAGACGGTTTAAAAGCAAATAAAGCTGTCATAATAGGTAGTGGAGATATTGTACAAGATGTAGTAGATGATTTCGTTAAACAAATAGAGCTAAAACCAATCATCTCAAAGATGATTCAAGAACGCTTCGAAACACAGTTTAATCAATCAATGCAAAGCTATTGTGTACACAAAGCAGCGGAGCAACTTGATATACCATTACTAATTATGCATGATGAGGATGACCTAGATGTAAATGTTAAAGCTGCTTATACAATCAAGAAACACAGCAAAAACGCTGAAATAATGATTACATCAGGACTAGGTCATCGAAAAATACTAGGTGATAAAAAAATAATCGAAAGAATAAAAGCATTCGTAGAACAATAGTATTATGAGAGCTCTAATATTCTTTCTTTTAATTACAGGTTTATTAGCATGTAAAGAGGTCAACTATCAAAAGATACCACAAATGAAAAAAGATAAAACAACTACAGAGAAAGAATGGCAAGAGGTATTAACTCCTGCTGAATACTATGTCTTAAGGGAGAAAGGTACAGAACGCCCATTCACTGGAGAATATAATGACTTCTATCAAAAAGGTTCTTACCACTGTGCGGCTTGTGATCAAAAGCTATTCGACTCAGACACTAAGTTTGATTCACACTGTGGTTGGCCATCATTTGACGAGGCTATAGAAGGGTCTGTAATCTTCACAGAAGATACATCACATGGAATGAAAAGAGTCGAAGTGACATGCTCTAATTGCAATGGTCACTTAGGTCATATATTTCCTGATGGACCTACTGAAACAACAGGTATGAGATACTGTATGAACTCAATATCATTAAAATTTAGACCCTGATTAAGCAGAATAATAGATACGAAAAAAGAGCTACCTATATGGATAGCTCTTTTTGTTTTTTATAATACTTTATGGCTTGATATTGTCTTAGTAAAGCATTTTGACCTGTTTAATATCAAATACTTCGGTACTGTCATCTTCTTTTTGAATCTGAAGCATACCGTGTTCTGTCACACCTTTAATAATCCCCATAAAACGATCTCCTGTAGGTAGTTCGAAGGCACTAGGCACCCCTATACGATAAAGCACTTGATGATATTCTTCCCAAACAAAAGAACTGCCACTGACTAAATACTTATGACAGTAACTTTCTAGCTGTTCTAAGATACTATGCATTATTACATCTTTGTCGAGTTTTTGACCAGAAATACGATATAATGAGGTTGCTTGAGGCAATTCATCAAAGTTTTGTTGATTTACGTTGATACCTATACCAACTATTGACAGGGTATCTCCGTTGGCTTTAATTATATTCTCAATTAAAATACCGCCAACCTTCTTATTATATGACATTATGTCGTTAGGCCACTTTACATTAAATGGCAGTCCAAATAACTTTTTAAAACTAGAGTAAACACTTAGTGCAACAAGAATATTTAAATCAAACACACACTCTGGAGAAGCTAACAAATCCCTTACTAAAACACTAAAAGTAAGACTACTACCTACTTCAGCTTCCCATATACTCCCCCTCTGTCCTTTGCCTTCAAATTGATTTTCAGCAACAACTACAGTAAAGTTTTCAAGGTTAGATTCCGTTAATATTTTTTTCAAATAGGTATTCGTCGACCCTATGGCATCGAGTTTGATAATATTCATATAAAATAATTATAGACTAATCTGTACGATTTCATTATATTTGAATCCAAAATTAGCAAACATTACATTTAAACTAGAATAAATAAGACAAAAAATAAATGGCAGACAAGAATATTAACAACGACGAATTGATTGCAAACATTGTAAAAGGAATTGAAGCAGTTAAAGGTGAGAACATTACAATAATCGATTTAAGAGAAATAGACAATACTCCTTGTGATTACTTCATCATCGCAGATGGTAACTCAAACACACAAGTAAATGCCATTGCAGGATCAGTACAGAAGTTAGTCTCTAAAGAATTACGTGATAAACCTTGGCATGTAGAAGGTGAAATGAATGCAGAATGGATTTTAATGGATTATGTAAATGTAGTAGTACACGTGTTCCAAAAGCACATCCGCGAATTCTACAACATTGAAAACTTATGGGGGGACGCTAAAATCACTACTATTGATAGCCAATATTAACCACTAAACCAAAGAATTAATGTCGGAAAATATGAAACCAAACCAAAATAAGTCAAGATTTAATCCATGGATATTATATGGAAGTATCTTGGTGATTATATTGGTAATCAACTTTCTTACTAACGGGAGTAGCTTCGGAAACTCACGACAGTTAGGGCTTTCTAAGCTCTATGAATATGTAGAAAAAGGATATGTAGAAAAAATAGACTTTAGCAGATCTGTAGCAAAGGTGTACTTAACACCTGAGGCTCAGAAAAGCGAAGAGTTTAAAGAATTAAGCAAAAACAATATCTTAGGAAAAGAAAATACAGGACCTCAATTCTTAACTGACATTGGGGACTCTAAACTATTCCAAGAAAAACTAGACTTAGCATCTAAAGAAGGAAAACTAAAAGAGTATAAATCAGAACCAGATAGTAACTGGGGAGATATCTTAATTAGTTTCTTACCTATCATTATCATCATTGGATTCTGGTTATTCATGATGAGAAGAATGACTGGTGGCGGTGGAGCTGGTGGTGGAGGTCAAATCTTCTCTATCGGTAAATCTAAAGCAAAGTTATTCGATGAGAAAAATGATGTTAAGGTTACTTTTAAAGATGTAGCTGGATTAGAAGGTGCTAAAGAAGAGATTGTAGAGATCGTAGAATTCTTAAAGAACCCTGAGAAATATACTTCTATCGGAGGTAAGATACCTAAAGGTGCTCTATTAGTAGGACCTCCAGGTACAGGTAAGACATTATTAGCAAAGGCTGTGGCTGGTGAAGCTCAGGTACCTTTCTTCTCATTATCTGGATCTGACTTCGTAGAGATGTTCGTAGGTGTAGGTGCTTCTCGTGTTAGAGACTTGTTTAAACAAGCGAAAGAGAAATCACCTGCTATTATCTTCATCGATGAGATAGATGCTGTAGGACGTGCACGTGGTAAGAGTAACTTCTCTGGATCTAATGATGAAAGAGAGAATACTTTAAACCAATTATTAACAGAGATGGATGGTTTTGGTTCTAATACTAACGTTATTGTATTAGCTGCTACTAACCGTGCTGAGATCTTAGACAAAGCTTTATTAAGAGCTGGTCGTTTTGACAGACAAATCTATGTTGACTTACCAGACGTTAAAGAGCGTGAAGCTATCTTCCACGTTCACTTACGCAACATTAAGAAAGTAGACAATCTAGATATTGACTTCTTATCTAAGCAAACACCAGGTTTCTCTGGAGCTGACATTGCTAATGTATGTAATGAGGCTGCATTAACTGCGGCTAGAAAAGATAAGACACAAGTAGATATGCAAGACTTCTTAGACGCTGTAGATAGAATCATCGGTGGTCTAGAGAAGAAAAATAAAATCATTACTCCAGAAGAGAAATATGCTATCGCTATTCACGAAGCTGGACATGCTACTGTTAGTTGGATGTGTGAACATGCTTCTCCTTTAGTAAAAGTAACTATCGTACCTAGAGGTCAAAGTTTAGGAGCTGCATGGTACTTACCTACAGAAAGACAAATCGTAAGAACAGAACAAATGTTAGACGAGATGTGTGCTACTATGGGGGGACGTGCTGCCGAGAAGATAGTATTTGATAAAATATCTACTGGTGCTTTAAGCGATTTAGAGAAAGTAACTAAACAAGCTAAAGCAATGGTAACAGTATATGGTTTAAACGAAAAATTAGGTAACATTACTTATTATGATTCGTCTGGACAAAGTGAATACAACTTCGCTAAACCATATTCTGAAGAAACAGCAAGAGTAATAGATCAAGAAATCTCTACTCTAATAGAAGGACAATATGCTAGAGCTATCTCTATCTTATCAGAGAACAAAGCTAAGTTGATCCAACTAGCTGATTTACTATGTGAAAAAGAAGTAATCTTTAAACAAGATTTAGAGAATATCTTCGGTAAAAGACCTTTCGATAAGGAAGGTGCAGTAGAAATAAACATGACTGCTGAGAGTAATTCAGAAAATATTACAGAATAATAGGTACTCATCCTATATAATCATTAAAAATCTTAACCTAAAGGCAACTTTAAGTTAAGATTTTTTTTATCTTTGAATACTAATAATTAATTATTCACCGGAGTTTACTTAATATGAGTTTTTTCAAAAAGTTAATACAAGTATTTCAGCCTTCTGATACTATAGAAGATCAATCTTCTATGGACAAAAGCCAATACTTTCCTGAGGAAAAACTACCAGTAGACGAACAGTTCACTTTTAACTTTAAAGAGAATGGTGGAAAGTTTTTGTATTGCGAAACATTAGATGAATTAAACGAATCATTTATAAACATACTAGTTGAAAATGATTGGTTCGAAACAGAAGCACAGACTTATGAAAGTCCGCTTTATTCAATGTTACAAGAAAACAATATTAAATACGGTTCGGTAAAAAACCCTACTTTCTTTTTTTCAGGATGTGAAAACCTTATTGCTGAAGATGGATCAATCTTATTTTGTGATAAACAAATCAAAGATAACAAAGCATCTGATCTACCAGACAATATCATCGTTTTAGCAAAAACTAGTCAAATGACAAGAACTAAAAGCGATGGACTACGTGAAATAAAAAGAAAATATGGTAGCGCTTTACCAACGAACATTACCACATTTAATTATTTCAAGCCATCTACCAACGAAAGCGACTTTTTAAGTTATGGTAGATCTCCCAAGAATTTGTATTTATTACTTTTAGAAGACCTATAATATGTCAGAAACAGTTACTCGAGCAATATCAGGAGCAGTGTATATCGCGCTATTGATTGGAGCAACGTTATACTCACCCATTAGCTTTGAACTACTCTTTGGAGTATTTATGTTTATTGCTTCATACGAATTTGCTAAACTTGTAAAATTTCCTAAATCACTAGCGATGATCATTTCATTAATGGCATCTTCATGTGTATACTGGGATAGAGATATACTTCCTATCAACGTTATTGCCATCTTTGCAGTCGTGATTCTACTAGCATTATTCGCTGAATTATTTACAACTAAGAAACCTAACAGATCATTTCCTGTTAAATTAATTATGCTATTAGGGTATGTAATTTCCTCTTTTATAGCAATATTATATATACCTTTTGTTACAGGAGAATACACTCCTACCATAATAATAGGTGTATTTATAATGATCTGGACTAACGATACATTCGCTTATATAACAGGGAAAAAGTTCGGAAAGAATAAGCTATTCGAGAGAATATCTCCTAAGAAGACAATCGAAGGTTTTATTGGAGGTATGATCTTCACAATCCTTGCAGCAATCATACTTAGCCAATTTTTTAGCTTTTTTAATATTGTAGTTTGGATAAGTAGTGCTATTTTTGTCAGCATTTTTGGAACGATTGGAGACTTAGTTGAATCTCATTTCAAAAGAGAAGCTGGTGTAAAAGACAGCGGATCTATCATGCCTGGGCATGGTGGTATTCTAGACAGATTAGATAGTGTTATATTTGTAGCACCATTTTTATATTTAATATATCAAATTTTATAACTATGTTTCACAAAGAAGGAACTAAAATTATTTTCTTTTCAATGGTTATTACCGTTGCATTAGTAGTATTAGCAGATGTTTTATGCAGAGAAATTCCATGGCTTAGAATGACTTTACAATCAATAGTATTAGTCTTTTTAATTCTAATCTTACAATTCTTTAGAAATCCTAACAGAACTGTTACTCCTACTGATAATACAATATTAGCTCCAGTAGATGGAAAGGTAGTTGTAATCGAAGAGGTATATGAACCAGAATACTTTAAAGAAAAAAGATTAATGGTATCCGTATTTATGTCTCCATTAAACGTACATGTAACTCGTTATGGACTTAGCGGACTAATAAAATATAGTCAGTACCACGCTGGAAAGTATCTAGTAGCTTGGCATCCTAAAGCAAGTGAGGAAAATGAACGTACATCAGTTGTAATAGACAACCCTGTATTTGGTGAAGTTATGTATAGACAGATAGCTGGAGCATTAGCTAAGCGTATTGTTAATTATGCAACACCAGGAATGCAAGCAATACAAGGAACAGACGCTGGATTTATAAAATTTGGATCTAGAGTCGACTTATATTTACCATTAGGCACAAAAGTTGATGTGGTATTAAATCAAAAAGCAATCGGTAATGTCACTGTTATTGCGAAAAAATAAAGAATGAGTAATCTAGAATTAGAATTTACAGAAGCATATCAACGTATTTCAAAGGAGGCAAGAAATTTACCTCCTGATGTAATGTTGCGCATATATGCTTATTATAAACAAGCAACTAATGGTCTAAGTCACCAAGACTTTGAAGATATGTCTATTGATCTTAGACGTGCTTTTAAGTTTAATGCTTGGACACAGGTTAGCCATTTATCAACAGAAGAAGCAAAGCTAGAATACATAAAACTAGCTAAAGAAATATTAGATAATGAGAAAGCTTAAGTTTCCTTTATTAGCAGTAATCAGTTTGAACTTACTTATTTTATCTTCTTGTGGAGGCAAAGATGAGTTATCAGAAGTTCAAATACCAGAGCGTGAATCATTCGCTACGCAAAACTCTAATTTTCCTGATCCAAATACCATAAAGACTAAACAAGGTCCTTATGAAATGGTTGGTTTAGGATATGGGTTTAATGATTTTGCTGAGATACTAAAGCCTGAAAGTGTATATATTCACTACGATAAATATCACTTAAACTATACTAATAAACTAAATACTGCTGTACACGGCACTCCATTTGAACGAGATAGTATACCTACGCTAGTATCTAGAATAGACAACAACTCTCCTAGAATAAAAAACTTAGCTGGTGCCTACTATAATCACAATATCTACTGGAAATCACTATCTCCTTTAGAGCAGACTAAACCAAGTGAAAGCTTAAATGTAGCTATTAATGAATCTTATGGTTCTCTTGCAGAATTAAAAAAAGATTTCATAGCTAAAGGAAATAGTTTGGTTGGTGCTGGGTGGTTATGGATAGTTAATGCTAATGGTAGTATACAAATTGTAATTACAGCTAATAATGACAACCCTTTAATGAGTGAAGTCAATAGTGGTTATCCATTAATAGGTATTGACCTTTGGGAACATGCATACTACTCTACTTACGAAGAAGATGTAACAGCTTATCTAGAGGCTTGTTTTAAAAACTTAAACTGGAATTATGCTAGTAAGCGTTTCGTGCCTAAAACACAAACTACTACTGATATTATAGCTCCAAATACACCTACAGACCCTAAACCTGTAACAACCACAAGTCCTAAACCTTCTGTTCCTCCTACAAATCCTGTAGTACAGTAACATAAAATATAAAAGCGAAGAGCCTACTTAATTAAAAGTAGGCTCTTCGCTTTTATATATATCTTTTAGAATAGGGAATACTTTAGCGGCCTGAACCTCAGCCTCAGCCTCTTCGCTTTTATATATATCTTTTAGAATGGTACATCATCATCATTTTGATACCCTCCTCCTTGATATCCTTGACTATTACTAGGACTAGATCCAAAGATAGCATCCCCAGGTGGCAAATTACCCGCAAGATTCTTTCTATAATCTCCTTCTTGTTCATTCATTGCTGAAGAGAATGTAGCATTTAATCCGCTCATATCATCATCTAAGTTGTCAAACTTACCAAACTGTCCTAAGAACTTCAGACGGATATTATCTAATCCACCATTTCTATGTTTAGCGATGATAAACTCAGCCTCTCCTGCTGTAGAACTTCTTTCTTCATCATCCCACTCCTCTATTTTATAGTATTCTGGTCTATAGATAAATGATACGATATCCGCATCCTGCTCAATCGCTCCAGACTCCCTAAGATCGGATAATAAAGGCCTTTTAGAAGCTCCACGAGTCTCTACTGCACGTGATAACTGAGATAAAGCTATAACAGGCACATTCAACTCTTTTGCTAATGCTTTTAGCGTTCTAGATATAGTAGAAATTTCTTGCTCACGGTTACCTCCTCCTTTAGAGTTACCACCAGCAGTCATTAACTGCAAATAGTCAATTACGATTAGCTTAATACCATGTTGAGAAGCTAAACGGCGTGCTTTTGCACGTAAATCGAAGATAGACAATGAAGGTGTATCATCGATAAACAAGGGTGCACGTTCAAGATCTTTAACCTTAACGTTTAATTGTTCCCATTCATGGGTTTCCAATTTACCCGTACGCAACTTCTCTGATGACAAGCCTGTCTCAGAAGAAATAAGACGAGTAATCAGCTGTACTGATGACATCTCTAGAGAAAATACTGCTACTCCTGCTCCTGTACCTATCGCAATATTTCTAGCCATAGACAAGACAAATGCAGTCTTACCCATACCTGGACGAGCTGCGATAATAATCAAGTCACTCGGTTGCCATCCTGAGGTAAGTTCATCCAACTTATGAAATCCTGTTGCTAGTCCACTTAACCCCTCTTTTGTACTAATCTCTTCGATTCTCTTCTTTGCTTGCGCAACTAAAGACTGAGCTGTCTCAGAACTCTTCTTAATATTTCCTTGAGTTACCTCGTATAGACGAGACTCTGCTTTATCTAATAAATCAAATACATCACTAGTCTCATCATATGCATCCTCAATAATTTCGTTAGAAATACGAATTAAGCTACGCTGAATAAACTTCTGTAAAATGATACGAGAGTGAAACTCTATATGCGCAGAAGAAGTAATCTTCTGTGTTAAACTAACTAAATAATAATCCCCTCCTACCTGCTCTAACTTAGCATTCTTACGCAATTGCGTAGAAACAGTTAACAAGTCAATCGGTTGGTTGCTAACAAACAATTGATCAATAGCCTCAAATATACTTTTATGCGCTTCTTTATAAAAAGCTTCAGGCTGCAGAATATCAATTACCTCATCGATACCTTTCTTATCAATCATCATAGCTCCCAACACAGCTTCTTCTAAATCAAGAGCTTGTGGAGGAAGTTTACCTTTCTCTAAAGACACAACTTCCCTAGGGAAAGATTGTTTTGGTCGAAAATCTTTTGCTTGTTCCATATTGCTAAATTAATCCTTTTTGAGAATAACTCAATTCTATTTTATACAATTCCCTTGTTAATATATAACTAACAACTAGTGAAAAAAAAATCCGAGATAGTATCTCGGATTTAATATGCTATATATGCAAAGAATTAGTCTTTGTACTCACCCATTTCGAAGTACTTCTCCATGCGCTTTTCGATTAATTTCTCTGTTGATAACTTAGTTAAGCTACTGTAAGTATCTACAATGTATTTTCTAACAGAAGCGAAAGTTTCCTCTCTGTGAGTATGAGCACCTCCTAATGGTTCAGGAATGATATCATCTACTAACTTGTTTTTCTTCATATCAAATGAAGTTAACTTAAGAGCGTCTGCTGCTCTTTCTTTGTGTTCCCAACTTCTCCATAAGATTGAAGAACATGATTCTGGAGAAATTACAGAATACCAAGTATTCTCTAACATCGTTACTTTATCTCCAACACCAATTCCCAATGCTCCACCTGAAGCTCCCTCACCTACAATAATACAGATGATAGGCACTTTAATACGGAACATTTCGAAGATATTACGAGCGATAGCTTCACCTTGTCCTCTTTCTTCAGCTTCTAATCCTGGGTATGCACCTGGAGTATCTATTAAAGTAACAATCGGAATATTATACTTCTCTGCCATATGCATTAGACGTAGAGCTTTTCTATATCCTTCTGGATTAGCCATACCGAAGTTTCTGTATTGTCTTGTTTTAGTGTTGAAACCTTTTTGTTGTCCAACGAACATAAAACTCTGATCACCGATTTTACCAAGACCACCTATCATAGCCTTGTCATCTTTTACATTTCTATCACCAAAAAGCTCTAGAAAAGTATCTCCACATAGAGCCTTGATATAATCTAATGTATAAGGTCTATTAGGGTGTCTAGACAATTGAACTCTCTGCCAAGCAGACAAGTTTTTGTATATATTCTTTTTAGTTTCTTCTAATTTCTTCTCAATTTGCTTACAAGTTGCTGATACATCAACATCAGATTCCTCACCGATCAAAGCACATTTATTCAGCTGTTCTTCAAGCTCTTTAATTGGAAGTTCAAAATCTAAATATTCCATTTATGATTAAGTTTTAGTTTCAATTACGAATGACAAAGATAAAACAATCCTCGGATAGATAGCTATCTTGGGCTAAGTTTTCTCTTTTTTCTGTTTTTTACCACTCCGTTAAGTACTACTGTACTCAATATTAATAATGCTCCAATATAAAATTCTGGAGTCATCTTTTCACTATCTTTAAAAATTGCTACAGCTAACAATATACCATATAGAGGTTCTAAATTAATAGTCAACATCACTGTGAAAGCACTTAAGTGACGCATGACATAGACTGAACCTAAAAAGGCAAAAGCTGTACATACAGTCCCTAAAAGTAATAACCACATCCAATCACTTGTACTTACCTCAAAAAAAGATGCTGTAAATCCTCCTGTAAACAACAGAAATAAGGTCAATACTAAAAGTCCTCCTACCATCTCATAAAACGTAATGATTGGCGCTTCTGAATGCACAATTAACTTGCTATTTATAATAGAAAACATAGCTGACAAACATGCCGCTATTAATCCTAACAAAATACCCTCTATATATTCTCCACTCACACTAAAAATAAGCGTCAATGCACAAATAACGATAAACCCAAAGAATACTTCATAAGCAACTATTTTTCTCTTTAAAAAAATAGGTTCTAATAAAGATGCAAAGAAAGCTCCTGTAGATAAACACGCTAAAGTGATAGAAATATTAGACACTTTAATAGCTAAAAAGAAAGTTAGCCAGTGTAAAGCGATTACTACTCCTGCTCCTAAACACTGTATAATTCTGTGCTTGGGTGCCTTTATACTTTGTTTGGTAAAAGCATAATAAACGAGTAATGTAATCACTGCTATTAGAATTCTATACCATACTAATGGCAATGCTTCTAATGATATTAACTGCCCTAAAATAGCAGTAAATCCCCATATAAAAACGATTATATGGAGATATATGTAACTTTTTATATTATCTGCGAGCATTTCGAAGTAAAAATATTGCTAAAATTCCAAAAACTAAATTAGGAAACCACACTGCTATTAATGGTGGAATACTTGACGCCTCTGCTAACGTACCGAATATCTTATCAAAAAAGACATAGATAAAGGCTAAGGCTATACCTATCGCTAAGTTAATTCCCATTCCCCCTCTTCTCTTCATCGAGGATACAGATACGGCAATGATTGTTAAGATAAATGCAGATACAGGTACACTGTACTTTTTATACAGCACCACTAAATATACATTTATATTAGAAGATCCTCTAAGCTGTTCTCTTTCGATAAAACGCTTTAAAGGTCCTAACTGCATCGTTTCGGCAGCATATACTACAGGAGTTAAATCATCTATATCGAAATCTAACTTTAATTCCTTTTGTTCTGCCTTTTCGAATGTATCTTCACTCTTACCTACCTCACGTCTAAAGTAATCAAATAAGGTATATGTCTTTGTTTCTGGATTCCAGACAATCCTGTTAGCAGTCATCTTAGCTAATAATCTATTACCTTCAAACTTCTCATATGAGAAGTTATATCCCGTCTTAGAGTTATAGTTAAAGTTACTCACATAGATAAACTCATCTTGACTAATCTGCCTAAACACATTCTGACTCTCCCGTACCTCATCACTCTTCATATACTTATATCTAAAATCATTAAAACCCTGACTTGCACCAGGTACAATAAAAATAGACATAACAAGAGCTAAAACAGATACAAATGTTGCACCTATTATATAAGGACGCAAAAAACGTGTAAATGAGATACCAGAACTTAGTATCGCTACGATCTCTGTATTATTCGCTAACTTAGACGTAAACCAGATAATCGAAATAAACAGCATAATAGGAAACAACATATTAGCAAAATAGATTGTAAAATCCACATAGTACAATAAAGTCGCCTGTAGTGGAACCTTGTTTGCTAATATCTTGTTTATTTTTTCAGAAACATCAATAATGATCCCTATAGGTACAAAAAGTAATAACAATACAAAGAATGTTGTTAAGTACCTTTTCAGAATATACCAATCTAAAATTTTCATATAATTACTATTAGATGCTTCTTATGTTTTATATTTAAAGACTATAAACGGTTATCCATTTGCTTCACCATTTTATTCTTCCACTCTGTGAAAGTACCTGCTAAAATCTGACGACGAGCCTCACGCACTAACCATAAATAGAAACCTAAGTTATGTATAGTAGCGATTTGCTTTCCTAAAGATTCGTTAGCTGCAAATAGGTGACGTAAATAAGCTTTAGAGTATTCTGTATCTACCCAAGTATATCCATTCTCATCAATAGGTGAGAAGTCATTCTCCCACTTCTTGTTCTTCATATTCATAGATCCGTGAGCTGTAAATAACATACCATTACGTGCATTACGCGTAGGCATTACACAGTCAAACATATCTACTCCTAAAGCGATATTCTCTAAGATATTAATAGGAGTACCTACTCCCATTAAATAACGAGGTTTATCTTGTGGTAAAATATTAGTTACCAACTCAGTCATAGCATACATCTCCTCAGCTGGTTCCCCTACAGATAGTCCTCCGATAGCGTTACCCTCTGCACCGATATTAGCGATATACTCAGCTGATTGTTCTCTTAAGTCTTTAAATGTACTTCCCTGTACGATAGGAAATAACGATTGTGAATACCCATACATAGCTGGCACTTTATTAAAGTGGTTTACACATCTGTCTAACCATCTGTGTGTACGATGCATAGATCTTCTTGCATAATGATAATCACAAGGATAAGGAGTACACTCATCAAAAGCCATAATAATATCAGCTCCGATAGTACGTTGTATTTCCATTACACTCTCTGGAGAGAAGAAATGATATGATCCATCGATATGTGATTTAAACTTCACACCCTCTTCTTTAATCTTTCTATTAGAAGATAAAGAATACACCTGAAATCCTCCACTATCCGTTAAGATATTGCGATCCCAGTTCATAAACTTATGTAATCCTCCTGCTTGTTTAAGAATTTCCATTTTAGGTCTTAAGTACAGGTGGTACGTATTCCCAAGAATAATATCTGGATTAACTTCTTCTTTTAACTCACGTTGGTGAACTCCTTTAACTGAAGCTACAGTCCCAACTGGCATAAAAATTGGTGTTTCTATAACACCGTGATCAAGCGTAATCTTCCCGGCGCGTGCGCGTGAAGCTGCGTCTGTATGTAATAACTCAAATTTCATAGTAACTATTTACAACTGGCAAAGATAAAGCAAATCTACAGATGCTTACACTTTTTAATATTTTTTTCTATAAACGGACACAGCTTATACCTATTGTACTTTTCTTCTAAGGATTAACCAGATAACGATAGGCGCTCCGAAAATAGAAGTCACAGCATTTATAGGTAATAAGAAGTGTTCTCCTTTAATCTGTGTCAGCATATCACAGATGAGCATTAATATTCCTCCTAATAATGCTGAGCTGATAATCAAATAACGATGACTACTCACCTTTAATAATAATCTAGCGATATGAGGTACAGCTAATCCTATAAAAGCAATAGGCCCTACAAATGCTGTAGACACCCCTGCTAGTAGACTTGTCACTAAGATAATCAGGTTACGAGCGGTCTTGACATTCACTCCCATAGATGAAGCATAATTATCTCCTAATAGCATCGCATCTAATGAGCGTATTAATAATAAACTCCCTAATACCCCCATAAAAACAACAATAGCAAACACAATGATTACATCCCAACTCACATTACCCAAACTCCCCAATGACCAAAAGGCAAAACGCTTTAACTGTTCTGCTGAACTAAAATAGGTCAATATACTCACGATTGCATTAGCAAAACTACCGAACATAAGCCCCACGATTAGCACTGTCACTGTATTTTGTACAGAATTAGAAACTAACAACACTAGAAATAATAAGCCTAAACTCCCTAGTATGGATACTAACGCTATCCCATAAGTTGAAGTAAATATTGATACAAAAGCAGTAGGAAGAAATGCTGTCCCTAAGATTAAGATAGCTACCCCTAAGCTAGCTCCAGAACTAATTCCTAATACATAACTCTCCGCCATCGGGTTTCTAAATAGGGTCTGCATTAGCAGCCCACTGATAGATAATGCCACGCCTACTAACACAGATACGATAGCTTTAGGCAATCTATAATTAAGGATAATATAACGCCAAGTCTCTTTTACATCTACACCTCCAGTAAGCACCTCTATTATTTTTGCAAATGATATATGGATACTTCCAACAGAAATATTAACTATAAACAACAGCCCTAGCAGGATGACTAGACTACTTATAATTATCTTTTTACTCATACTTATTTTAACTGTTCAAAAAATACAGGCACATAATTAGTCATTAATACCTCAGGATGAAGAATATAGATCAAATCTTTTAAAATCAAATCAGGTCGTGTAGGTCCTAACTCATAGAATATACTCCCTCCTGTAGCTCCTTTACGTGGAGCGAACGAATAAACATTCTTATGTTTAAAAGCACTAAACTTAGTGTAGTGTGGATTTGCTTTTTCTAACTCCCCTAAAGATTCATATTGAGCAGGATTAATCCAGAATGAAGCATCTACTGCCTTATCTAGTACAGCCTCATATGACAGTGATAAGCTCCCTGTCCCTTCTGTATCTTTCCACAAGTAATCAGCCTTGGCATCTCTGAAGTATATTGCCATCCAGCTTTGTCCTTGTGGGGTATACCACACATCTTGATACATCGCACCACTCATTACAGTTGGATAATTCTTTACATCCTTAACTAAAGCTAACGCCTCATTATAGTCATTCACTATTTTATCGAAGAATATCTTTGCTTCTTTTTCTTTGTCATATAAAGCACCGAATAATTTAATCCACTCTGCTTTACCTAGTGGACTCTGTTCTACCCAGTCCCCATTATAGATAACAGGTATTCCACTTTTGGCTATTGTATTCAAAGCGGCATTAGATCCATCCATCGCAAAAGCCACTATGGCATTAGGACTCATATCTAATATCAACTCTGTATTTAACTGTTCATTTTGTCCTAATTCCTTAACCTTTCCCTCATCTATAGCCTTGCGGATAGAAGGTGACGACACATAATTAAGCCCAGGAAATCCTTTAAGTGTATACTCCTCTTCTAGTATCACTAATGAAGGTAGATGTGTAGTAGAAGTCACCGCGATAGATGTGATAGGTACTTTTACAGATGGCAATGCTTTTAATGAATCAGGTATGGTATTCGCAGACTCTTTATACAGCACATATTTAAACGTTTTATCAGCACCTACCCAAGCTTGTTTAACATCCACTACAGTATATTGCCCATAATCTCTAATGGATAATCCCTGTGCATATTCAATACTATTAGTTGTTTGAGAAGAGGTAGTTGTCTCCTCTTTTTCCTTTTTACAAGAAATAAATCCTGCTACAACAAAAAAACAAATAGAATAGAACTTCCAGTTTTTCATAATTTCACTATTGGTTATCTTACAAAAATAGAATAATAATAAACAATAAAAACACAAATCCCATCTGACTTCTACACAATATATAACATTATCATAATCGACTATTTACAGCAAAGCATAGGAATTAATCAAAAACTTATTTACTTTTATATTATGTTTGTACCTATAGATAACTATAAATGAAGAAAAAAACATCTATTAAAACCTTATTTTTCTTTGGGATTTTAATACTAGGAGCAGCGATCACCTTTATCGCTATGCCCACTAAAAAGAAGATATTACCTACTGTAAAACAAACCGATTATGGCACTTACAACAGTCCTGAGGTAGCCTATAAAGAATGTCAAAAGCTACTTACTCAGCTGTCTACTGATCTTAATAAAGGTCTTAAGTCAAACCAAACAAAGTAATACCATGAAGAATACTATAAAAACGATATTCATATTTCTATTCTCTTTAAGTTCTATCAATGTAGCAATGGCTCAAGAAGAGTTCGCTGCCTTTGAGAAAAACAAACAAGTTAATAGTGTTGTTGTCAATCAAAAAATGTTTGAGATGATGGCTAATGTTAAGGTTGAAGCTAGTAATGATGAGGAGAAAGCATACTTAAATATCATCAAGAAACTTACCTCTCTTAAAGTATTTAATACTACTTCTAGTGCTGTAAAGAATGATATGAAGTCTGCTGTATCTAAATATGTAAGCTCTGCTTCTCTAAAAGAGTTATCTAACAACAAAGACAGCGAATCAACAGTAACTATCTATGTAGATCAGAATGGTTCCTCTAACAATGTTAGCAAGCTTCTAATGTTTAATGAGGGTGCTAATAACAGCAAAGAAAGTATCGTAATGATTATCACTGGTCAATTCTCTATTAAAGAACTATCAGCATTAACAACTAAAATGAACTTACCTCTAGGTAATACACTTAATAAAATAAAGTAAGCTAATCACTAACTTATTTAAAAGACTAAAGCAGTAATAGACTCAAGTTTATTACTGCTTTTTTTATGTTGACCATCTATTATAATAGTCCTATTTAATCCAAAATCAGTTATAGACAGATAAACGAAAAGCAATTATACACGATAGAACTCAATTAGATTTCACTATAGTATGGTTACAGAGATAATGAAAGAACTATAAAGTAGAACTACTTTGAAGTATTTGGCTAATGCTAATTCAGGGTTAAACCATTCACCGTAAAAGTAAATAATAGCGGTCAGCATATTCCTTTCATAAGGCTAATAAACTCTCAACAGAATAGATATATCATCATATTCTATACTATACTACCTAATACAATGAACTTCTTCTTTACTACCTGTCAGCGAAAAAAGCTTGCTATTGACTATGATTTCATTCGATTCCTATGTTTTATATATAAGCCAAAACCTTATTTATTCTGATAACACCGTAATTCATCACTTTTAAAATACAAACAAATATATTTAGTTCATTCAAAAAGTATGATTTGTACAATCCAATGTAAGAAGCTGACATATTTTGTAAGTAAGAAGATATAAAGAAACGTAAAGAAGAACCAACCTTCGCTTTGTGCCTCATAAAGATAAAAAAGCTATTGCTCCCGACATTTTTCTCTTTAGATTAACTAGACTTTTTTGATTAACTAAGCTTTTGGTTTAACTCCGACTATGATTTAGATTACGCTTAATGACAAGAAGTAGGGAAAACTGAATACTTAGATTATACTAAAGTAAAAGATAAAATCACTTGTAAAACTACTAGTATTACTTAGATTGCATGACCTCTTCAACACTACCACAACATTGTTCTACTATAAGTCCTTTTCTTCAAGAGTTCTTGAAGAACTCTTGAAGAACACTTGTCGCAAATAATTTTAGGGCTAAGAAGTTTTTCCTCTTTAGATTAACTTGACTTTTGCTTAGTCCTCAACTTTTGACTATGATCCCAATGCTTTTTTTTTGTAAAAATTAGGCATAAAAAAAGCAGATTTTATAAAAAATCTGCTTCTATAAGTGACCCGACTGGGGCTCGAACCCAGGACCCCAACATTAAAAGTGTTGTGCTCTACCAACTGAGCTATCGAGTCATTGATTAACTATTCGTTTCTCAATTGCTATGCAAAGGTAACCCATTTTTTATTTCTCACAAACTTCTAATATCCTTTTTCCATAATAAAAAACAATGCATTCCCTAACAGACACAAAATGAATAAATAGCGATAGAAAAAACTACAAGTTTTTTTTACAAACTTCATTTTACTAGCAATGACAAGACCTTATCTCTCTTTTTTACTTTGAAACCATCTTGACTTACAAATTTAATGTTATACTAAAAACAAGGATGTAGTAAACATTCTATTTGAACATATAAAGAAGATGACAATTATCATTTTAAATGTTAAAAATATTCTATACTTTAGTGTTAAAATAACAAATATAAACATATTATGACTTTGCAAAATCTACCTCTTTACAATTTTAACAATGGTACATTTATGATTATCATATTTGGACTTGTTTGTGTTGGATTAGTTATTGCTCTATTCTTAATGATGGGACCATCTAAGAAAAAAGACGAGAATAGCGATGAAACAACTCAAGAGTAAAAAAAAGAGCTGCCACTAATATTAGATGACAGCTCTTCTTTTTTATAACTCACTTACCTAAAACAGTATTAAATCTGGGTTAAACAAAAAATGACCACTCTACAGTGATCATCTATATATTTTACCTTCTAATTAAGATGACGTGACCAAAATGGGATTCGAACCCATACGTCTTGCGACACCACCCCCTCAAGATGGCGAGTCTACCAATTCCTCCACATGGCCTACTGTAGCATAACTAAATACTAGTCTCTATAAAAGTAATATTTTTAAACTAATATTACATCAAAGAGCAAAAAAAAAGTTACCCTAAAAGGATAACTTTGTGACCCGACTGGGGCTCGAACCCAGGACCCCAACATTAAAAGTGTTGTGCTCTACCAACTGAGCTATCGAGTCAGTTTATTTCTAAACTTAATCTTGTATGTATTTTCTTTGTGACCCGACTGGGGCTCGAACCCAGGACCCCAACATTAAAAGTGTTGTGCTCTACCAACTGAGCTATCGAGTCAGTTTATTTCTAAACTTAGTATTGTATGTAGTATTCTTGTGACCCGACTGGGGCTCGAAACCAGGACCCCAACATTAAAAGTGTTGTGCTCTACCAACTGAGCTATCGAGTCTGCAATTTTGAAAAAGAAAATTTTAAGTCTTATAGTGACCCGACTGGGGCTCGAACCCAGGACCCCAACATTAAAAGTGTTGTGCTCTACCAACTGAGCTATCGAGTCGTTATTTCAATTCCTTATTGCGGGTGCAAATATAGGAGCTTTTTTTAAAAATCCGACACAAAATTGTTTTATTTTTGCCATTGTTTTCCGAACAACTTCTAACACACTAATAAACAACCCCTTGTTTTATGAAAAAAATAATACTTTTAGGTTATATGGGCTCTGGCAAGTCGACAATAGGTAAAATACTAGCAGAACAATTAAACCTAGAATTTATAGATCTTGACGCAGAAATAGAGAAAAAACACCAAATGTCAGTTTCAACAATGTTTAAAACGAAAGGTGAAATCTACTTTAGAAAGCAAGAACATCTTTTACTACACGAAATAATAGAGCAAAAAGACAACTTCATCTTAAGTTTAGGAGGAGGAACTCCTTGTTATGCGAATAATCACTTAGTGCTACAGCGAGATGATGTACACTCATTCTATCTAAGGGGATCAATAAAAACATTGGCAGATCGCCTAGAAAAAGAAAAAGAGCACCGCCCTCTTCTTAATCAGAATTCAGACGATACTCTTGAGATTTTTATTGCAAAGCATTTATTCGACCGTAGCTATTTCTACCACCAAGCCAAAAACATTATTACAATAGATGATAAAACACCTGAGCAAATCACTCAGGACATTATACAGCTATTAAACCTATATTAAGCGATAGACATATAAACGAAAAGTAATTATACAAAATAGGTCTGAATTTATTCTGAAAGCATACTGTAGTATGGTTTTAAAAGAAATGAAAGAGATATGAAGTAGAAATACTTTGTAGTATTTGGCTAATGCTTAATCTGGGTTAAACTAGCTTAAATATGCATATTCTTCTTCACCATCAAAAACAACTTGGATATGCTCTAATAAAGATGTAGATAATGATATCCCCTTAAAGTCCGCTTTAACGGGATAGTTTTTATGATTACGATCTACTAAGACAGCTGTCTTTAGTTTCTTTAGGGGTACATCTAAGAAATGTTTCACTCCATATATAAGAGTAGCTCCCGAATTTAAAACATCATCTACTAATACAACAGACTTATTAGCATAAGCTGAGCTATCTAATGAAGTCTCTATCGGATTAATAGGATTCTGCTTGTCTATACGCACTTCACATAAGATAACTTTTATAGGAGATATCTCTTGTAGTGCCTCACTAATCTTTTGAGCGAATGTATATCCACTATTAGCTACACCTGCTATCACTATCTCCTCTTCATTAATATAAGTCTCATAGATCTGATAAGCAATACGCTTAGTTGTGAACTTGATTTGTTCTTTGGTTAAAATAATTTTTTTAGTCATGTTGTTTATTGATTATAAAAAATAACTCTCTCCCAGCACGAGGCTTGATTGAGTTATGTGCTGTTTCTAATATCTTTACTTCAAACTTATCCTTAAACAGGTCTAAGTATTCTGTCTTACTTCCACCAAAAGGAGGTGTATCTTGATTAAACTGACAGTCAAATAAGACTCCAACTAATTTTCCACCAGGTTTTAATAAGTCATACATCTTATTAACATAGTCAACTCTATTACCTAGAGGTAGTGAACAAAAGAATGTTTGTTCTATAATAAGATCATATTGTCCATTATGTTCAAAGAAATCTCCTAAGATAACATCACCATAAGGAAAATCATTCATCAAGCCATAAGCTTCTAATGCCCCTACAATAGTAAAATCTAATCCCGAAATATTAGTAAATCCGCTTTTATGTAAATACATCAATTCGTGTCCATGCCCTATACCAGGTACTAATATATCAATCTTCTTATCTGTCAATTGATCTATATACTCCCTAATAGGTGTAGTAATGGTCCCAGCATTCCATTGAGCGTCATCATTCTTATACTTCCCTTCCCAAAATTCTTTATCAAACATCTGCTTCATTTTCTTTAGTAGAGTTATCTAAATCCATATTCTCTTCTCCTTCGATTACATCTTCATCTTCATAATCGTGAAAATCATCTATATCACGTCTATCCTTTTTAGTAGGTCTACCAACCCCCTTAGCACGATAATAGTCTTTAGATAATTTAAGTAATTCTAAGTGTTCGAATGCTTCTGCAGGAGTCTCATCCTTGCGATATATATCCACTAACTTAGCTCCTACTCTATTCGGTGGTACATCTAATACAGTTAGTTTATAAACTATTTGATCTCTACGAACTGTTATTTTATCTGTAGCATAAACTTCGCGAGAAGCTTTTGCCGCTTGTCCATTCACCGTTACATGTCCCTTTTTACAAGCTTCTGTTGCTATATTTCTGGTTTTATAGTATCTAATACACCATAAGTATTTATCGATTCGCATATTTTAGTATTAAATTTCTCTAACAAAGTACACAAAAATAAAGTAAAATTGTATCTTGCACTACTAAAATAAGTCAAAAAATGAATAGATTATTTACAGTTTTGAGTCTAGCATTCCTAGGTCTAATAGCTGCCAATTGTAATAAAGATGACGGTAACGGAGGTAATGAAGTTGTAAATCTTAGAGACCGCAAAGAAGTTCGTGAAGAAAATGCCAAGCAGATTGAAGAATATCTAGACAAGAACTATATGATAGTTGATGGGGATAATATTCGTTTTGACAGTCTTTCTAATCCAAATGCTCCAAAAGATGCCAAATCTTTAAGAACAGATTCTTCAATAGAAATTAAATACCAAAAAATAACATCTGACAACTACGAATATGAAGCAGTTAGATTATCTAATGGTAATACAACATTAAAGTTTACTAAACCTAAAGATACATTATCTTATCAGATAGCTTATTTCATTGTACCAGATAAAGCCGGACACAAACAAGTAGGTAATGGAGAATCTATCTCTACTATTGACTCAGTATTCATAAAATCTAATACATACTCTTTAAAGAATGAGTTAGCTCAAACTGATGGTATGGGAGGTTACTTCTCTTTTCCTATTACACTAAAAGAGTTTGGATATATGTCACAAGGAGTTTATTCATTGGTACCTTCACAGTTAAGAACTGCAGAAAGACAAATCTTAACAAAACTAAAAACAGCTACTGGTATTAAGTTACATACTGATGGTACTCCTACTTATGATAAAGGATCTGCTGGTAGAATCATTGCTATCATTCCATCAGGTGTTGGATACTTTAACGCTGGTACAGGAGGAAAAGTAAAAGCTTACCAACCTCATATCATTGATATGACACTTATCGCTAAAAAAGAACGCGATCACGATGGTGATGGTATTCTTTCTAAATACGAAGTAGAGAAGATCATGAAGTTAGGTAGAGAAGCTACTGAAGCTGACTTCGCAGGATTAACTATTCACGACTATTTTGGATATGATCTAGATGGTGATGGTATTCCTAACTTCTTAGATGATGATGATGATGGTGATGGAGTTCTTACTAGAACAGAATTACAACACAAAGAAAAAGACGCTACTAAATACACAACTCTAAAATACTTCGATCCAAGATTAAAAACTTGTTCTGATGTATATAGATATTTAGACAGAGCTTGTTTCCCTGACCAAAAGAACGGAGAGATTATCTGGCCTGAACAAAAGAAATAAATAATTTTATTTTAATATATAAAACGAGAGAGTAACTTTTACTCTCTCGTTTTTTTTTGCAATCATTTCAGTTACAGAATAATTCAGTAATTTTATACTAGGATAATTCCTAATTACTTATGAAAAAGACCATTACACTGTTTATATTTATTATCAGTCTTACAATGTTAGGACAAGATAAGATCTACTACGATGCCAACTGGAAAGAGACTACTAGTAAGGACTATGTTTATTATAGACCACTGCCTTTAAAAAAGATTGGAGATATCGTATACGTACAGGATTATTATAAAAATGGACAACTGCAATATCAAGGGTACTCGTATGCTGATGCAGTGGATGAAAGTAGAATTGGAGATGCGTATTGGTACACAGAAGATGGTCTAAACAAAGATAGTGGTCAGTACGAGAACTTGACTAAAATGAAAGAGCTAACCTATTACAACCAAGATGGCAGTATCTGGAAGAAGATAAATTATGGTTCAAAGGGAAGTATAATACAAGTCACAGTCTACTATAACAACAAACCATTAATAACGGGAAAAGTCTATCAAAATAAATACTATGGGGATTTTGGTATAAGTACACCTAGTCCTTACTATCGAAATTCAAAATATAATGAAGGCGAGGAGAAAAATAGAGACTATGCGGATACTTCTAATAAGATAGAATATCAGAATAGCCCAAAAAGACACACGCTGAATACATATTGGCCAAATGGAAACAAAGCAGAGCAAGAAATAAATGAAACTAGCGAATACTATGGCTCTTTCCTTATCTCTTATAGGGACAAAGAGGGAAATTTACTAAGCTCTTTTACCCATGGAAAAGAAATAGACCAAACCAAAAAATATTCTTACTATGTCAATAACGACTTCGTAAAAGCGCTAAAATCTGAAACAACATACTATAAGAATAACGAAATAGACTTTATAAAAACTACTTATTACCCTAATGGTAAGAAGAAGCAGCATAAGATACAAAAGTGGAAGTATACTGACATCTACAATTATGACCCTCAAGGAAATGAAACTGTACAAAAGCTAAAAGGCAACAATCCCTATGAAGGAAGCTTTATAGATTCTACGTCTAGATATAAAATCACTTACTACACCCTAGTACAAGGCAAAAAAGATGGAGAAATAACAACTATAAATAGCAAGAATGACTCTCTTATAACTAAAGGTATTTATAAGAACGCTGTGCCGTATGAGGGTACGTTCTATCTGCCTAAAGAATACCCCGAAATACAACAATACAAAAACGGAAAGAGAAATGGCTTACAACAACTTTTCTACTCTACTCGTACTAACCTATTAAAACAAGAGTACGAAATGAAAGATGGCGTCATACATGGATACAAAAAGACATACAATTACGGAGAATTAATAACTGTGGAACAATATAAAGATGGTGCTCCAATAAATGCAACTGTAATAGAAGGTCGCACAAAAAAAACATATAAAGACGCTGTACTATACAGTATAGAATACTATAAGAAAGGCTATAATTATGAACTAGCTGACTTACAATACATAGAGTACTATGTAAATAATGTAATAGACCATGTAGTATACGACACTTTTAGAATAATTGAAGATATGCGAACTAGCTATACTGGCTATTATAAAGACGAAAAACCTTATAGCGGATATTTCAATAGTGAAGAGATTATAATTGACAAGATTCCATTAATTAATTACTATGAAAATGGTGTCTTGGTTGCTCAATATAGTTTTGAATTTCTAGAACAAAATGATACATTCAACAAACTATTATACAACCAAAAAGCAACTTTTAAAAACGGAAAAGTACTAGATGGTTATAGATATATAACTGATGAAAATTCAAGAGGTACACTTATCAAACTTCGTTATAAAAACAGTACAATTAACTTAATCGAGTTAAACCTCTTTGGGATGCACGCTTTTAAAAGAATAATGTTCGAATTAAAAGACAACGAATTGTTTATCAAAGATTTTTCAAACCCAACTTACATAAAAATAAGTCAGGATAATAAATACTTAAAGGCTGAACTTTATAATGCTAAAGGAAAAATACTAGATAAGGAACAACCAATCGTTAAAGATAAAACACCTAATTCGGAACAGACATTCTATATTGAAGATAACAAAGTAAAGAGTTATTCGGTGGTATCCTTTAGTGATGAATACTATGCGTCTTTAAAAGAAGAAAATAGTTCATTATTGATTTCAAGTACTTACTATAACTTTCCTAAGTTTCTAAACATCTCACCTAAAGACTACTTTTCTCAATATACTAACTTTGTAGATCAAATAATAAACATGAAAGAAGATGATGATAGTCAAAAAGAACAGAGTAATAGTTTATATGCAATTTTACAGAATGCTGCTTTAAACGACAACCGCATCGCTCAATTAGTATATAATGACCAAGGCATGCCTTCTCAAGGCATAAATATCACCTACGAAAACAACAAGTATAAAGTAGATTATTACTTAGAAAACAAGTTATTAAAAACAACTAACTATCAATATATAGACGAGCTTAAAGAAGGTAAGCTTTTTATAGAGTTTTTAGAAATCGTAGAGAAACAATACTAAAAAAGCAGGCTATTCAATCTCTTGAATAGCCTGCTTTTTATTTATAAAGTAAGTAACCCTACTTCTTATTTTTTGCGTTTGATAACTGCTTGTGCTTTCTCAACAATAGCAGCAGCATTTAAACCATACTTTTCCATTAATTCTTCTGGAGTACCTGATTCACCGAAAGTATCTTGTACAGCTACATATTCTTGTGGTAATGGATTGTTTAAAGCTAATACTCTAGATACGCTTTCTCCAAGCCCCCCTAAGAAGTTATGCTCTTCTGCTGTAACGATACATCCTGTTTTAGCCACTGATTTTAAGATAGCTTCCTCATCAAGAGGTTTGATTGTATGAATATTAATTACCTCTGCAGAGATTCCTTTCGCTTCTAATTCTTCAGCAGCGATTAAAGCTTCCCATACTAAGTGTCCAGTTGCAACGATAGTAACATCAGTTCCTTCGTTTAACATAATTGCTTTACCGATAACGAACTTCTCATCAGCAGGCATAAAGTTAGGCACTACTGGACGTCCGAATCTTAAATAAACAGGTCCTTCGTACTCAGCGATAGCTAATGTAGCCGCTTTGGTTTGGTTATAATCACAAGTATTGATTACAGTCATATTAGGAAGCATCTTCATTAATCCGATATCTTCTAAGATTTGGTGAGTAGCACCATCTTCTCCTAAAGTCAATCCTGCGTGAGAAGCACATATCTTAACATTCTTCTCAGAGTAAGCCACTGACTGACGGATTTGATCATAAACACGTCCTGTAGAAAAATTAGCGAATGTACCTGTAAAAGGTATTTTACCTCCGATAGTCATACCTGCTGCAATACCAATCATATTTGCTTCAGCAATACCGATTTGGAAAAAACGCTCTGGGTGATTCTTTTTAAAATCATCCATCTTTAATGAACCGATCAAGTCAGCACATAAAGCTACTACATTCTCATTCTTTTGTCCTAATTCAGTAAGTCCAGCACCGAATCCTGAACGTGTATCTTTACTTCCTGTATTTGTATATTTTTTCATTTGATTCAAGTTTAGTCGATTAATAATCTCCGAAAGAAGATTCTGGATTTTGTTTGAAAGCTTCTTCTAATTGTGCATCACTAGGAGCCTTACCATGCCAAGCATGTGTATTCATCATAAAGTCTACTCCATTCCCCATCTCAGTGTGTAGTAACACACATACAGGTTTTCCTTTTCCTGATTTAGCTTTAGCTTCTTCATATCCAGCAATGATTGAATCAATATCATTACCTTTTGCTATTTCGATTACTTCCCAATCAAATGCTTCGAACTTAGCCTTTACAGAACCTAAGTTTAATACATCATCAGTAGAACCATCGATTTGTTTACCATTTAAATCTACAGTAGCGATTACGTTATCCACTTTCTTAGCAGATGCATACATAATAGCTTCCCAGTTTTGTCCTTCCTGTAGCTCACCGTCTCCCATCAGAACATAAACAAGATGGTTATCTTTATTTAATTTCTTAGCTTGAGCAGCTCCTAATGCTACAGATAACCCTTGTCCTAATGAACCAGATGCCATACGTACTCCTGGTAAATGATCATGCGTACATGGGTGTCCTTGTAAACGTGTATTGATTTTTCTGAAAGTAGCTAGCTCACTTACTGGAAAATATCCACTACGTGCTAACACGCTATAAAATACTGGCGAAATATGTCCATTAGATAAGAAGAAGATATCTTCATCTGTACCGTCCATATTAAACCCTTCTTTTCTATCCATTAACTTTTGATACAAAGTCACTAAGAACTCTGCACATCCTAAAGAACCTCCTGGGTGCCCAGAACTTACAGCATGTACCATTCTAAGAATATCTCTTCTTACTTGTGTAGTTAACTCTGTTAATTGTTGTGTGTTTGGTTTCATTATTTTTTCAATAAAAAATTTACACACAAATATAAGATTATTTTACCGTATTCAATGCCTTTTTGCGACACGAATAAGTGATATAGTTCTTCCTTAAATCTACAGATAACGTTTAACCCAGAATAGATTGGACAAAACAGAGCAAGATTAGGTGATTTCAGCATACTATAGTAGAACTATAGAGCTAATGGAAGCTATGTAAAGTAGAATTAATTCGCAGTAAATCGCAATTGCAGATTTAAAGTTATACATATAAGATGTGCTACTAAAGTAATCTTAACTTTAGATTATTATTTCTCAATACTTAGACAGTAAACCAAAAAATAAATAAACTTTGATAATTAGCAGTACATTAACTCCACCTCTTTCACATTTCATCCTATTTGACTACTTTTAATCCAGAATTAACGATAGACAGATAAACGAGAAGAAATTATATAAGATAGAGCTATAAAGTAGAATTATCTTGTAGTATTGGACTAACGCTAATTCTGGTTTTAACCCACTATGATTATATTCTAATGACTATGTCTACACCAATTCTAAAAACAGAGAACTTAACAATAGGGTATCCTATAAAAAAAGGAGCTAATAAAATAGTGCAACAACAGCTGAATATCCTTTTAAGACAAGGTACTCTGACTTCGCTATTAGGGATAAATGGGATAGGTAAATCTACTTTACTACGAAGTATCTCTTCTAATCAAGAAATAATAGAGGGTAAAGTATATGTGAATAATCAAGAGATAAAAGAGTACTCAAAAGCTAAACTAGCAACGTTAATAAGTATCGTACTTACAGAGAAAATACCATTATCAGAGTTAACGGTTCGCGAACTTATACAGATAGGGAGAACACCATATCTTAACTACTATAGTACGCTAAATGAGCAAGACAATATATTAGTTAATAAAGCCATCTCACTAACAGAAATAGAAGACCTGGCTGATAGACAGATTAGTCAACTTAGTGATGGGCAACTTCAGAGAGTACTTATAGCAAGAGCTATTGCTCAGGATACACCGATTATCATACTAGACGAACCTTCTAATCACTTAGATTTACATCATAAAGTAGCCTTGTTCAAACTACTGCATAGATTAGCTCATCAAGAGAATAAAGCTATCTTATTCTCCTGCCATGATATGGATTTAGCCATAGCGTTTAGTGATGATATCATCGTTCTAAAGAAAGATTACAATATACAGGGATGTACAGATACACTAATAAACCAAGGGGTGTTTGACAATTTCTTCGAAGATGACAATTTAGTGTTTAATAGGGAACAAAAACGCTTTATTCTTTCGGCTGAGTAGTACAGGTATGTCTCTTATTTTTTAAGACATTCTCTATCGTCCATTGTACTTGTTGTTCAAATTTCTCTTGGCGATACGAACAGTTTTCCACAGTACATATTTTACATGAGAAA
Organism: Flavobacterium sp.; assembly: GCA_051649065.1. Lineage (GTDB taxonomy): Bacteria > Bacteroidota > Bacteroidia > Flavobacteriales > Flavobacteriaceae > Flavobacterium. The sequence goes on from JBOFGJ010000679.1 coordinate 30,166, forward strand.
GGCTTACAGTCATCCATATGTACGAATAACTCTAACTCGGTACCGAACTTTTCTATAATCTCTTTCTCTAGTATTTCTACTTCTTTATGCCCTTCTACAATATTAAAATACCATGGAATAGTCATGTGACAATCAAAATGAAGTACTGCACCATACTTAATAATACGCAGATTATGTAGATCTATCCAATTAGCACGTCTATGTGCCTGGAGATAATCAACTACTTCTTGAAGTAACATTTCATCAGTCTCATCCATAATACCTGATATAGCACCTCTAACAATGCGATATCCTGTCACGATAATGATTCCTGCGAAAAGTAAAGCTACTCCGCTATCTAACCATCCATAACCAGTAAAATATAATAATATAAGTCCTATAATAATACCTATAGTAGAATAGGTATCTGACTGTAAGTGTTTACCACTAGCTACTAATGCAAGTGATTTATTCGTTTTTCCTTTCTTAATAGCATACCATCCTAGTACATAATTAATGATAGCTGTGATAGCAACTAAGATAATACCGTAATCTAGTTTACCTACAGGTTGAGGATTGAGTAGATTTCTAATCGCTTCAAAGATAATAACTACTCCTGCTAGTATGATCATCCCTCCTTCTACAGTAGCAGAGATAAACTCTACTTTACCATGTCCATAAGGGTGGTTTCGATCTCGTGGTAAAGCAGATAGATATAGACTATATAGCCCTACGAAACCACTGATTACATTAATCACACTCTCTAGAGCATCTGTTAAGATAGCCACAGAATGTGTTAATGACCAAGCAACTATTTTAATAACAAATAACAATACACCTACTACGGCTACTATCTTCTGAAATTGATAATTTTCTTTTGCTTTAGTATTCATACCTGCTTAGATTAAAATTGATCTACTTCTTTTACTTCACCTACTTGCAGTCCTTCTAGTGTCACATCACCTATTCGTACACGCACTAATCTTAATGTCGCATAACCTACATAAGCTGTCATCTTTCTAACTTGTCTAAACTTACCTTCTGTTAGAATGATACGCACCCAACTAGTTGGTCCATGTCTCTCATCTCTAATGCGCCTACCTTCACCTATCCAATCTGGCAATTTATCAAGTTTATCAGCTACACAAGGTTTAGTCATATACTTCTCACCTTTCACTCCTATCAATACTCCATTTCGCATCTGCTCGACTGCTTCTTCAGTGATATTACCGTCTACCTGAGCATAGTACTCTTTCTCATAATGAGCACTTCTTATACGCTCACTCATCACACCGTCAGTAGTCAAAAACAACAGTCCTTCTGAGTTCTCATCTAATCGACCGATAGCCATCGTCCCTTCTGGAAAATCAAATAACTCTCCTAGTTTATGCTTGGTTCTCTTCTTCTCATAAATGAATTGGCTAATGTATCCGTGTGGCTTATATAATAAGAAATGTCTATGTGTAGATTCCATCTTTTAGTATCTCTAGAATGATTGTTTCTGAGCGCAAAGTTACTTATTATATACTCTTCGATTATTAGGATTTGATTATAATTTAATCTACTTATGACTAACTTATTATCATACTGTTATTTATCTATATCAGTACTCTTCTTCTCTGCAAAGAAAGTATCTAAAGCATTTATATATCGCTCGCCATGTGTCTTATCTGACAATGCTTGAAATCCCTGAAGATGCCCTCCTTTATACAAAACCACTTCACTCTTAGGATTAAGATATTTAGCTCTATAACTATCATTCGGAGAGGTTAATCCATCTCTATCTCCAGCGAAATATAACACAGGCAAAGTTAATTTACTTAATGCTAACTCATAATGTGATGCACTACTAGGTAGAGTATATATCTTCTCTAAATGTTGTTTTAACTTATCTACAATATCTTGTGGACTATAAACAAATCCTTCTGCTATCAAAAAATCGTATTTATAATCTGTATATAATAATGTACTAGCTATAGTCCCCATAGATAATGCCCATACACCGACAGGCTGATTAAACCTCTTCTGGCTATACTCTACTACTGCTCTTAAATCTGTAACAAATTCGTCATAATAAAGCTGTGTCTCTTTCATCTCAAAAGCTTGGCTTTCGCCAAATCCTCTATAATCAAACATTACAACAGTATATCCACGTTTAGCTACTTCTAATACTTGTCTTACATAATAGGACATATTTCCAGCATCTCCATACGCTAATACCAACACTTTCTTTACATCTTTATCCTTAGGAGGAAAGCATATCCATGACTTGAGTTTATAATTATCAGGAGTAACTATCTCTGTTGCTTCAAAATTAATAGTTGAATTAGCAGGATGATCTACATACTCCTTTATAGGCTCTATCGCCCAAGATACACAACTAAACAACATTACTAACACTGATATATAAAGTCTCATTTTGCTTTCTATTTATTACTTCACTCAAATATACAATAATACCTCACTTCATCTGTAACACCCCCCTTTTTAAATTTCAATTAATAACAATCTATTCTAGCAAGGTTTAACCGAAACCCCGTTAGCCCAATACTACAAAGCAATTCTATCTCACAAGTCTTTCATAATTACTTAGCGTTTATCTATCGATTGCTAATTTCTAGGTTAAACTAGACATTATGATAGGATCATGATGGAATAATGCTGGCATAGTGATCGCATAAAAAATAGCCAAAACTATGCGACCACTATGCGATCACTATGCGATCACTATGCGACCATTATGCGACCACTCGCATTTTTTTAGCAAAAGATAGATAAAGTCATCTTTAAAAAAATTGTTTTTCAATCAAAAAAAGCAACTTTTAAAATAATACAGTTTGTATATTCTCTCTATTCAACTTTAAATCCCTACTTTTGTTAGACTAAAATATTATACATTATGCAACATATCATTGACCGTTTCATCAGTTATGTAACTGTTGATACTGAATCTGATTCATCATCAAACAGTTGTCCTAGTACTGAGAAACAATGGGATTTAGCTAACAAATTAGTTGAAGAATTAAAACAAATAGGTCTAGAAGACGTAACTATCGATGAGCATGCTTATATCATGGCTACATTACCTAGTAACGTTGAGCACGAAGTACCTACTATTGGATTTATTTCACACTTTGATACATCTCCTGACTTTAGTGGTGCTAATGTTAAACCACAAATTGTAGAAAATTATGATGGTGGTGATATCGTATTAAACAAAGAGCTAAACATCGTATTATCTCCTTCTTACTTTAAAGATCTTCTTCAATATAAAGGACAAACTATCATCACTACTGATGGTACTACTTTATTAGGGGCTGATGATAAAGCAGGAATCACTGAGATAGTATCTGCTATGGAATACTTGATCCAACACCCTGAAATCAAACATGGTAAAATCCGTATTGGATTTACACCTGATGAAGAAATCGGAAGAGGAGCTCATTTATTCGACGTTAAAAAATTCGGAGCTGAGTGGGCTTACACAATGGATGGTAGCCAAATCGGAGAATTAGAGTATGAGAACTTTAATGCAGGATATGCTAAACTTACTTTTAATGGTAAGAGTGTACACCCTGGATATGCTAAAGGAAAAATGGTTAACTCTATCCTATTAGCAAACAAGTTCATCTCTAAATTACCTAAAGATGAAGTACCTCAAAAGACTACAGGTTATGAAGGATTCTTCCACGTACATACTGTAACTGGTAGTATCGAAGAATCTGTAGTAGAACTAATCATTCGTGACCACAATCTTAAGAAATACGAAAAACGAAAAAAAGATATCGCTAAATTAGCTGAGAAGTTTAATAAAAAACATGCTAAGAAATTTGGCGGACCTATCGTAAACTGCGAAATAGGTGACCAATACTTTAATATGCGTGAAAAAGTAGAACCTGTAATGCATATCGTAGATATCGCTGAAGAGGCAATGAAAGAACTAGGTATTAAACCTCTTATCAAAGCAATACGCGGAGGTACTGACGGTTCTCAACTTTCTTATATGGGACTTCCATGTCCTAATATCTTCGCAGGAGGACATAACTTCCACGGAAAATATGAGTATGTGCCTGTAGAAAGTATCGTAAAAGCTACTCAAGTAATCGTAAAGATTGCTGAACTTACAGCTGCTAAAAATAAATAATCATTAAATCGATTATAGTACTAAAAAAGGAGATTCATATGAATCTCCTTTTTTTATGTATTTAAAACAGAGAATCTAATAGTAATAGATTTTACTTCGTACTATCAGAAGAACCTAATAAGTGTTTCTTTAGATCACTTTCTTGTTCTTTTAATTCTATTTCTACTGCTCTTCGTTTTTCTCTTCCCTCTGTTTGAATACGCACTATCTCATCTATCGTATTAATAATATCTGTATTTACTTTGCGAATAGTTTCAATATCTACGATGCCACGTTCTGTTTCTTGAGCTATCTTAATAGTTGAGTCTTTTAGCATTTCGCTATTTCTCGTTAATAAGTCATTAGTAGCATCATTTACAGCTTGCTGTGCTCCTAAAGCTTGTTGAGAACGTGCTATTCCAAGAGTTAGTACCATCTGGTTTTTCCATAGAGGAAGGGTATTCACAATACTTGATTGCAACTTTTCCATTAACATTAGACTATTATTCTGCACCATTCTAATCTGTGGCGAAGATTGTAAGATAACCATTCTAGTTAGCTTTAGATCGTGTATCTTTCTATCAAATCTCACTACTTGCTGTTCTAAATCTTTAAAAGATTGAACTTTAGCAGGATCATTTTCTAACTCTACTTCTGCTTTTAAACGTGGTAGGTCAATCGTATTTAATTCATGAAGCTTTTCATCACCTGCTGCTATATATAAAGATAATTCTTTAAAGTAATTTTTATTTTCTTCAAATAACTTATCAAACATAGCTACATCTTTCATCATTAATTTATAATGACGTTCTAACTGAAGTTCTATGGCATTGATATTTGTTTCAACCTTACTGTATTGTGTTTGAAGTCTAGATATCTTCTTTTTAATACTATCAAACATTGGGAATAAGCTTTTCTTATTCGCTATTCCCTCAAAAGACTTGACATCCTCACGTAAATTAACCAAGATAGTAGACGTTTCGCCTAAATCCCTAGTTTGCACTTGTTTTAATATCTCCGTTGCAAAAGTACTAGCTTTTAATTGACTACTAGCTCCGTACTGAATAACCTGAGTTGTATTAGATAAGTCTATCGCTTTCTTATATGTTTCTATTTGCTTTAGATCTTGAGGGGAGAAATCAACATTAACTTCTGGAGCTAATGCATTCTCGGTACGCATTTGTTGAATATCTTTTTCCATAACTTTTTTATAATAAACCTCTATTTTTTAAATCTTGAATATAGACTTCAGAGTCTACTTCTATAGTTAAGTGATTATATTTGTCTTTATTATTTAATTCATTCTCGAATGCTTTAGTGGCAGCGAGAAGTGTTGTTCTAATCTTATATTCAGCAGACTTCATCACTTCGTTATTCAACTTAGACAACTCTATCTGATGATACTGTTGTAACATATTTTCAATAGAATAAGCGTGTCTTTCGATAAATAAATCACTTCTATGCTGATTATTCATAGTAATTGATTTAGTCAATTGTATCATACTTGCAATACTACCTCTAACTTCTGTATTAAGAATCTGTAACTGCCATTGTGTTAGATGATCTATAAAATCACTTACAGATAGTACTTCAGAGATCTTCTTTCTTCTCATAAAATCAACATAATCATACTCTAGATTCCATTTTATATTAATAATAGACCGCAAATGAACTCTTCTCAAAAAGGTCTTTAAATACATTGCTACTACTAATGCTCCACTTAATAGAATACAAAATAGTAAAATATCAACATACTGCACATCCCCATAGAGCCTATATAAAAAATAGCCTAATGCATATAGTCCTCCCCATAGAAAACTAGCTAAGATTAGATTTCTAATCTTACCTACTATCCCCATATAAAACATAGCTAATGGAGGAAAGAAAAAAGGAAACAAGATAGCTAGATAACTAATCCATCCTACTTTTAACTCCCATTGCTTAGACTGTGTTGTGAACCATCCCATTATAATAATCCTCTTCCTTTTAATACAGACAAATATACTGATGCTTCACCATCTACATCCAATACTTGATTCTCTATCATCATAGATAATTCGTTCTCTAATGCTATACGTGCATACTTTATTAATTCCTCTAATTTATGAATAGAACTCATAACTTGTTCACTTTTATGATAACTATTACTAAGTTCAATATACTGAATTAAAGAGTTTTCGATAGTAGAAACATGACGCTCAAATAATAAATCTGTTGAAGCTGTTTCATTAACGATAATAACATCAATTAAGCGTATTATTTCATCAACATCATTACTAACCCCTGAATTAGTAATTTGTCGCTTAAAAGCCTTCAAATTACTTAAGAAGGACTCTTTAATAGACTTATTAGCTTCTAGGTAATTTAACTGATCCATAATCGTATAATAACTATATTCTTTTCCCTTTTCTAAATTAATATAATTCTTAAGATCTAAGCGCTGAAGGTATTCAGGAACAGATATAGATAAATAAATAATATAAATATAGAAGCTTATGTAGTTAAGAGCTAAGAATGAAGTAGGATTAACACCTAGGATATAACCAAATAATACAATAAATAGAACTGCTAAATAAAGCATACCAATAAACACTGCTGTCTGAGTCCAACGGCTAATCTTAACTTGGGAACCAAAAGCAAAAATAAAAATAGGAGTTAGTACACCCAAACTTAAAAAACTAGATATACCAACAACACCTAACAATATAAGTGTCTGCTTAATTTCCCATACTTTATTTCGGTTAGTAAACCACCCCATTTATTAAAAATTAAAACAATACTTAAAGATATTAAAAATAAACTGTAATTAATCTATAAAACAATACATTATGGGTATAAAAAAAGCCCCAACAATGTTGGGGCTTAGAAATTTATAGGTTAGGAATTATTTCCCTTTCTCCATTCTTTCTTTTAATTCAGCTAAAGCGTCGATATCACCTAAAGTTGTTCTTTCAGCAGTGTTACTTGCAGTTTCAACAGCTTTTACGTTTTTCTCTTCTTCTTCACGGAAGATAGAAGTGTGAGAAGCAACTACTCTTTTGAATTCTTTGTTGAACTCAATAATTTTGAATTCAGCAGTTTCACCTTTTTTCAACTTTTTACCGTCTTCTTTTTCTAAGTGACGAGTTGGGATGAAAGCTACAACATCATCTTCGAATACTACAGTAGCACCTTTGTCAACTAATTCAGAGATTTCTCCTGAATGTACAGTTCCAACAGCGTAAGCAGCTTCGTATTTGTCCCAAGGATTAGGAGTAGTTTGTTTGTGTCCTAAAGATAATTTACGTCCTTCAACGTCTAACTCTAATACAACTACGTCTAATTTATCTCCTACGTTAACAAACTCTGATGGGTGTTTGATTTTCTTAGTCCAAGATAAGTCAGAGATGTAAATTAATCCATCAATTCCTTCTTCTAATTCTACGAATACACCAAAGTTAGTAAAGTTACGAACGATACCATTGTGTTTAGAACCTACTGGGTATTTAGAAGTGATATCAGTCCAAGGATCTTGAGATAATTGTTTGATACCTAAAGACATTTTTCTTTCATCTCTATCTAGAGTTAAGATAACTGCCTCTACTTCGTCTCCAACTTTTACGAAATCTTGTGCTGATCTCAAGTGAGTAGACCAAGACATTTCAGAAACGTGGATTAAACCTTCTACACCTTCAGCAACTTCGATGAAAGCACCGTAGTCAGCTAAAACAACTACTTTACCTTTAACTTTATCACCAACGTTTAAGTTAGTATCTAAAGCATCCCATGGGTGAGCGTAAAGTTGTTTTAAACCTAATTGAATTCTTGTTTTCTCATCATCAAAGTCTAAGATAACAACATTTAATTTTTGGTCTAATTCTAACACTTCACTTGGGTGGTTGATTCTTGACCAAGATAAGTCAGTGATGTGGATTAATCCATCTACACCTCCTAAGTCAATGAATACACCGTAAGAAGTAATGTTTTTAACAACACCTTCTAACACTTGACCTTTTTGTAATTGACCGATAATTTCTTTCTTTTGAATTTCGATATCAGCCTCGATAAGTGCTTTGTGAGATACAACAACGTTTTTGAATTCGTGGTTAATTTTAACTACTTTGAATTCCATTGTTTTGTTCACGTATTGATCGTAATCACGGATTGGTTTAACGTCAATTTGAGAACCTGGTAAGAATGCTTCGATTCCGAATACGTCAACGATCATACCACCTTTAGTTCTACATTTTACGAAACCATTAACGATTTCTCCTGTTTCATGAGCAGCAATAACTCTATCCCAAGCTTTGATAGTACGAGCTTTTCTGTGAGATAAAACTAATTGTCCGTATTTATCTTCTCTTACGTCGATTAATACTTCTACTTTATCACCAACTTTTAAACTTGGATTGTAACGGAACTCATTTAAAGAAATAACACCTTCAGATTTAGCGTTGATATCAACGATAGCGTCTCTGTCAGTAATTCTAACTACAACTCCTTCTACTACTTCTTCGTCATCTGTAGAAATAAAAGTTTTTTCTACTAGGCTTTCGAATTCTTTTAATTGAGCATCTTCAACTGCATCGATACCGTTTTCGTAGTTATCCCAGTTAAAATCATTTAAGAACTCTTCTTGTGTTTTAATGTTTTCAGACATTTCTGATAAAATTTGTATTCTAGTTTTTATAAGTTTCTTATTATCAGTAATAAAATACTAGAAGTTGTTTAACATTTAAAAGTGTGCTATTAGCGAAACTTCACTGAACTAAAAGCGGTGCAAAATTATAACTTTAAATTAGATATACAAAAATAAATTACTTTTAAATTAATTAACTTCTTGTTAATCAAAAAGATTAAGAACAAAAAAAGGTCTAGCATAATTGCATAGACCCTCTTAATATTTTTAAAACAAATATAATTAATTCGTAATATTCAACTCCTCCTTATCTTCAGTACTTTCCTTTCTTTTCTTATTGAGTACTTTTATAAATTTACTGTTCTTATACAAATCCCAGTTCATTAATCCAACACTCAATAATACAACAACTAAACCACCAATCTGTAAACTAGTAATAATATCATCAGTAAAGAAATAACTTAGCGCCACTGCAACTACTGGATTAACATAAGCATATGTACTTACTTCAACTACTGGTCTATTTTGAATTAACCAGATATAAGAACCAAAAGCTAAAATAGAACCGAAAGTAATTAAGTACCCTAATGAAAACCACCCAGACACTGATACTTCCATTGGATCAAATGCTGCTAACTCTCCATTACAAATAGCTACAATACAGAATAAAATTCCAGCAGTTATCATCTGCCAAGAGGTTTTAACCATAACGTGAAGGTCTTCGCCTTCTGTAGTATTTTTATCTTTTGAATATTTAGAATACAACGATCCTGCTGTCCAAGCTATAGACCCAAGAATCAACAATACCATACAGAAAATATTCAAAAGCTTCTGAGATTCATCACTAGCAATATTGATCTGTTCTGCAAATAACATAATCACTCCAACAAAACCTAACAACAAACCTAATACAGTTGGTATACTAGTAAAGTTATTCTTCCATTGAGGCTTATCTAAAATAATAAACCATAAAGCTGCTGCTGCTGCCATAATAGCGGCAATACCACTAGAAACATGTTGCTCCGCCCATATCAAGGCTCCCATATCAATAAACAATAACAGAAACCCAGTAATACAAGCCTGTTTAACAATCTTCTTGTTAAACAATTTGTATCCTTTCATCTTACAGTAAGTCAGTAAAAGTAAACTAGCACTAAAGAAACGTAACGTACCCAATACAAAAGGCGAGAAATCACTCAATGCCTTATGAATAAAAAAGAACGTAGACCCCCATACAAAATATACAACTATATAAGCTGCAATCACTGTACTTTTATTTGTTCCATTTGTATTAACTGCTCCCATAACTACTCTAACTTTTCTGGTATTATTAACTTATTTTCTTCTTTAACTGTTTGTAAAACTATAATTGTTCTTGTTGAAATAATCCCTTGTATTCTTGACAGTGAATTTCTCATTAAATGAACTAAAGCTAATGAATCTGTAGTTCTAACTTTAATCATATAACCATCATCACCTGCTATATCATGAACTTCTAATACTTCAGGTATCTCAGCTAATAGCCTTCCAGTTTCTTCATCACCTATAATTTCATCAACTTTAATAAAGATAAAAGAAAGCATTTTCTGATCTAATGCTTCTGGATTAACTCTTGCGTGATAAGCCAAAATAACATCTTTATTCTCAAGTTTTTTTACTCTTTCTAACACAGCTGATGGCGCCATACCTAACTCCTTTGCTATATCAGAGTTATTAATTCTACCATTATCCTGCATCAAACGCAAGATCTTTAAATCAACTTCGTCAAGCTTATATTCCATATCTCTTATTTACGAGTGCAAATTTAATAGTAAAAAGAATAAAAAGCAAGTAAACTAAAATAAAAAAGAATATTATTCGAAACAAAGTTAGTTATACCAAATAATATACTGACAAATAAATTAAATAACCTTATATTAAACATTATAGTAGTGTAATCTGGGTTTAAAATGCTTCATATCAAAATATACAAAACAAAAAATCCCCAACCTCATACGAGATTGGGGATTCTAAAGAAAGGCGGCGACATACTCTCCCACTGGTTAGCAGTACCATCTGCGCTAGCGGGCTTAACTTCTCTGTTCGAAATGGGAAGAGGTGAGCC
>JBOFGJ010000680.1:0-3031 GCA_051649065.1 Flavobacterium sp.
TACTTCTTCAGCTTTCTGATTTTGCCTATCTCCATCTATTTTTTGCCATTTTTCAGAAAGCTCTTTATTTGACGATTGGAATAGCTCAGTAGCTCTGTCGTTATTAATACCACTTCCTGTGATTAGACCATCTGCACTAAAGTATACCGCCATAATGACTTGTTTCTCTTTACTTAAAGTGAATGGTACATTTTTCATCTCCATATCTTGTATGTTTCCATTCTCTCCTTTAAGTTGTAGCCAAAAGTTGTTATTAGCACTACTCTTAACCTCTGCCCAAAAGAAGTTTTTGTCATCTAGGCTAGTCAGTTTATAAGTGGTTCCTTTTCTTTCAATCTTCGCTACTTCTACTTTGTCGATAGTAATAATTCCTTTTTTGACATTGAAATCTTGAGCATAAGCCCCAAGCGTAGTTAATACTACTAGCGATGTGGTAATGTAATGTTTCATAAGTGTAATTTTTGTTTAAAAGTATGATATTTTTCTTAAATTATCATAATGTATGTTTCGATATAGTAAGTATATCAGCTTTTAGTATGTAAACTCATTAATTATTGGGGTAGCTAGGTTAACAAAAAAGGGAAAGAAAGACTTGTATCCTTGGATTTATCAGTAAATTTGTTATATTCTTTTTAGAAATATTAAAAGAGGTAAAATATGCTATCACATCGCGGTAAGGAGAGAAGTTTTATGCAGAATTTGCGTTTAGCGGTATTGCTATCTTTTGTTGGGGGTGTTGTTAATGTAAGCGGTTTCTTAGCCTTGAAGTTGATGACAACGAATGTAACGGGGTATCTGTCCAACTTCGCACAAGAGGTGTTGACGTTTAATAAAACGGCTATCTTGAAGTCAGTGTTGCTATTAGTAGCTTTCTTTTTAGGGTCTTTCACTTCCCACGTTATTCTACAGTTGCAAAAGATGATTTGGAACAAGGTGTATTTTACAGTTCCTCTAATTTTAGAAGCAATATTACTAGGTGGTGTAGCCTATGTGGAAGGGGATATTTTATCTCAGTATCCAATGAAAATAGCGTATATACTTCTATTCGCAATGGGACTTCAGAATTCATTAGTTACTTTCATCTCTAAGGCGGTAGTGAGAACAACGCATATCACGGGTATTGTGACTGATTTAGGCATTGAGACTGCTAGGTTATTTTTCTACTTTAAAAATGCAAATGTACGTCGTGTGTTGTTTTCTCATATAGGTCTTAAGCTTGCAATAGTCTTATCTTTTGGGATAGGAGGAATTACAGCAGCGTTCTCTTTTGAATATCTATATTTGCGTACCTTGTATATTGGCGTTGGAGTAATCTTATTTACTATGGTGTATGACTATCTAGTGGTTAAAATGATGAGGGTACTAGAAGAGGGGAAACATATTGTAGACTGGAGTAAAAAAGTAGTGACACGGGATTATAAGTTATATGATATCTGGAAGAGAAAGAGATAGTAGAGACGTCAATGCTTTGCGTTTAATGGTTAACAGTTTACAGTTAATGGTTTTTATATATCGTTTAGAAGGCTAATACTCTTGCGAAATGATGAGACATCACGACATCACGACATCACAACATCACAAAAAAACAACACATGATAAAATTAAATTATAGAGATGCTGAGATTATAGATCTTGAGCGAATAGTAGAAGTGTATAATTCAACAATACCGTCTAGAATGGTGACGGCTGATACTGAGCCTGTGACTGTTCAGAGTAGAATGAAATGGTTTGAGGATCATACACCATCTAGAAGACCGCTTTGGGTGATAGAAGAAGAGGGAGGTGAAATGGTAGGTTGGGTTAGTTTTCAGTCGTTCTATGGTAGACCTGCTTATGATGGCACAGTGGAGATAAGTATTTATCTGGATGCAAATCAACGTGGAAGGGGATTAGGCAAGCAGGTAATAGCGCACTGTATAGAACAGATACCTAAGTATGGAATTACGACTTTATTAGGATTTATCTTTGCTCATAATATCCCTAGTATAAAGTTGTTTGAGTATTTTGGTTTTGAACAATGGGGGATGTTGCCTAATATCGCTGTATTAGATGGGGAGGAGAAGAGCCTGATGATATTAGGAAAGAGGCTTTGTTAATGGTTTACAGTTAACGGTTTTTATATAGCATTTAGTAGATTAATACTCTTGAAAAGTGATGAGTCGCTCCACCATCATACCATCACAGAGGCAGTGTTAAAAAGTGTCCAATGTCCAGTTTTAGTTGGAGCCAGCCGGCGCGCGAGGGGAAATCACAACTTCACAAAAAAAAATCTTGTAATTAAATCTTCTCACTGTGGATTTAATTACAAGACTCTATATACTACTTTAGATTCCAATGTGATGCGCGTATTCGTCATCCGTTTTGTCTTCTAATCCATAAAATGAGTTTGCTGGTGAAACTGCATTGCAATGAGCGCAAATATACGCGTCTATTGAAGGATCGTAGTAGTGATCTTCATGATTGTTTTCACAATTATCACTTGTTGTAAAAAGTAGATTTTCTGTCATTCGTGTGAGTTTTAAAATTATGTATCTAATATAGGGTATAAAATGCTGTAAAACAAATATTTGAATATGTATTTTTGTTTAATTATGTTAAATGTTTGCAAAATGAGAATTTTAGAACAGATTAAGAAGGATTAGCAAGTATTCTAAGTAATAGTAAACTATTCTTTTTTAGCGATAGACATATAAACGAAAAGTAATTATGAAAGAGATATGAAGTAGAAATACTTTGTAGTATTTGGCTAATGCTTAATCAGGGTTAAATTGACAAAAAAAGCAAAAAGACAAAATCACAAAACAACAATAGTAAAAAAGTTTCTTTATCTCCTTTATTAATCTTATTTTTGGCTAATTCGCTATAGAATGCTTATAGCTTAGTAATCAATAAATTCAATATATTTTACTTTATGTCAGACGATAAAAAGGTAATTTTTTCGATGTCAAAAGTGAGTAAAACTTACTCATCGACAAACAAAACGGTATTAAAAGATATTTATTTAAGTTTCTTTTACGGAGCTAAAATTGGT
>JBOFGJ010000681.1:0-1211 GCA_051649065.1 Flavobacterium sp.
TGCAGTGGCTAATCATGCACATACAATGTTCTTTCAATGTGGTCTTGGTCACATGATGGGATTAGACGTACACGATATGGAAGATTTAGGAGAACAATATGTAGGGTATACAGCTGAAGATCCTAAAAATACCAAACAGTTTGGTATTAAGTCTCTTCGTTTAGGTAAAGAACTAAAGGCAGGACATGTATTGACTGTAGAGCCTGGTATTTACTTTATTCCAGAACTAATTGAGATGTGGGAAGCAGAGAAGAAATACGCTGAGTTTATCAATTATGACAAAGTAAAACAGTTTGCTCATTTCGGAGGTATTCGTATTGAAGATAACTTCTTGATTAAAGAAAATGGATATCAGTACTTAGGACCAGAGTTAATTAGAACTGTTGCGGAAATAGAAGACTATAAAGCAAATAATTAAGAAGCTTTTTTTATTTAATATTTAGGCCGATAAGTAGTAATTAACTTATCGGCCTTTTACTTACTAAGAGACAAATATGTTAGATATAACTAATGGAAATATTGTGATAGAAGAGTTTAACTCTAAGTTGTATAAAGGAATGCAGTTAGCAGAGTTAAAGAATACAGATTACTACAAGGCTAAGTTTAATAGTTTTAGAGATGTTCAGACAGGATATTTTTGGTATGGTTTTGATGCTTTCTCATGGGAGGGATATCAGATACACATTAGTATCTGTTTTTATGGCGATACATTAGAGCACTTTCATATCAATACTTGGGAGGATACTGATGCTAAGACCTGGGATGATTGGACAGAAAAGAAAGAGATGGCAATCTTTGAACGCAATAACTCATTTATGCGTAAACTTTCAGGGGAGAAAGGCAATAAGAAGAAGGATCCTTATCCACAGTGGAACGCAGTCTTTGATTGGGGAACATTGTGGTCTGTATATGATCCTAGAAGTGCTAGTAGTATAGCAGGATTGTCTTATAAATAAGTAGCATTATATTATTTATAAGATATAGGTATAGAATCTGATATTCTGATATTGACAAAGGCTGTGTAGACGAAAAGTTTTTAATAATAATTCATATTTTGAGTAATAATAGTAAGAGGTTTTGCGTTTACTATGCATACATAGTATTTTTAAACCACCAATTACTAGACAATGCATTACTACCAACTACACGATCAGCTCAAAAAGCTTTTTAATACCGAAGAGGATTATATCAAAAGCGAAGAATTAGATATA
>JBOFGJ010000682.1:0-1910 GCA_051649065.1 Flavobacterium sp.
TTTTAGGTACTATCTTTATCCGTTTAGTACAGATGATTATCGCTCCTTTAGTATTCTGTACATTGGTAGTAGGTATCGCTAAGATGGGAGATATGAGTATGGTAGGCCGTGTAGGAGCTAAAGCAATGGGATGGTTTATCACTGCTTCTTTAGTATCATTAACTATCGGATTAGTATTAGTGAACTGGTTTAAACCAGGTGTAGGAGCTAATTTTGATTTAAGCAATGTATCAGGAGCAGATGATCTGCTTGCTAAAAAAGATGCTTTAAGCTTGCAATCATTTGTTGAGCATTTAATTCCTAAGAGTATATTCGAAGCTTTTGCACACAATGAGATTCTTCAGATTGTGGTATTCTCAGTGTTCTTTGGAATTGCCTTATCTACATTAGGAAAAAAAGGAAAGTCAGTAATCAAGTTATTTGATAAAGTAGCAGAAGTAGTACTTAAGATGGTGACTTACATCATGTGGACTGCTCCTTTAGGAGTATTAGGGGCTATTGCTAGTGCCGTTGCTCTTTATGGACTATCTATCTTCTTAACATATGGAAAATATCTTCTAGCATTTGCCTCAGGATTAGTAGTCTTATGGGCTGTACTGATTTTAGTAGGTTATCTAATCATTGGTAAAGATGTATGGAGATTATTAAAAGCAATCAAAGAACCACTGTTAATCGCATTCTCTACTACGAGTAGTGAGGCAGTATTCCCTAAATTAGTAGAACAATTAAAAGCTTACGGTTGTTCTCCAAAAATCGTTTCATTTACCTTACCTTTGGGATACTCGTTTAATTTAGATGGAAGTATGATGTACTTAACATTCGCTTCTATTTTCATTGCACAGATATACGATGTACATATGGGTCTGGCAGATCAGATATTAATGTTATTAGTATTGATGGTTACAAGTAAAGGAGTAGCAGGTGTTCCACGTGCATCACTTATCGTTATCGTTGCCACATGTGCAATGTTTAATATTCCACCTGAGGGAATTGCTTTTATTCTACCTATCGATCACTTCTGTGATATGGGAAGAAGTATGACTAACGTATTAGGTAATGCATTATCAACAGCTGCAATTGATAAATTTGAAACAAAAAATGAACAAACTAAACAATTAAGTTAGGTTACAGAATATAAAACACAATGGACGAATTCACAATTTCACAGCTTATAAACCCTGAATTCTATATAAACTTACAGATAGCAGGACACTCAATAGGTATATATGTAGTTCTATTTATTGTATTTGCAGAAACAGGATTATTCGCAGGTTTCTTCTTACCAGGAGATAGTTTACTTTTCTTATCTGGTATTTATAGTACAGCATTAATGGCAGAAGTATTCCCTATAGAGAGTGACTTCGCTAACGTAGCTTTATTATCTACTCTAGTAGCATTAGCAGGTATTCTAGGAAATAGTTTTGGATATTGGTTTGGTAGGAAAAGTGGAAACTACCTCTACAATGTTAAAGACAACTTCATATACAAAAAGAAATATCTTTACGAATCAAAAGTATTCTTTGAAAGACATGGAGGTAGAGCGATTATCTTCGCACGTTTCTTACCTGTAGTTAGAACATTTGCACCTATTATAGCAGGAATTGTTCATATGGATATAAAGAAGTTTATGTTGTATAATATAATTAGTTCTTTCTTATGGGCAACTACTTTGATCTTTGCTGGTCACTATTTACAAGTATGGTTATTAAATGATTATGGTATTGATCTAAAACACTATATTGAATATATCATTCTTTTCTTAGTTTTAGTCACTACTCTTCCTATTATCATGAAACTTATCAAAAGTAAAGGAGGAAAACAAGAAGCTGAAAATATAGACGAAGCTTAGTAATAAGTTCATTCATATTAATAAAAAAGAGGATTGTCTTGATAAGACAATCCTCTTTTTT
>JBOFGJ010000683.1:0-1336 GCA_051649065.1 Flavobacterium sp.
TACTTTTAAGATTGCTGATCCAGGTAAGTTTATCAAAGAGATTGTAGGAACGTCAGGTACATTTACTACAGATCAAATTAACGATCAGTTGAGAAGTGCTATTGTTACTCGTTTTACAGATTCTATTGGTGAGGCTAATTTACCTATTGAGACATATGCTGCTAATCTGAATGAGTTGTCTAATGCGATATTCGCTTATATGAAAGACGACTTTGAGGTATATGGTATGGATGTAACGAAGTTCTTAATCGAGAACGTATCTATGCCAGAGGATATCAAAAAAGAGATCTTTGAATTAAGTAGATTAGAGCGCGTTGACTTAAATAAATTAATGCAAATGAAAGCTGCGAAAGCTATGGAAGCTGCTGCTAATAATCCATCAGGTGTAGCAGGAGCGGGAGTAGGTATGGGAGCAGGTTTTGCAATGGCTAATCAGTTTGGTCAAGCTATGGCACAAGGACAAACGTCTACTCAACAACAAGCACAGCAACCAGTAACTAATACACCTCCACCAATACCTGGTGCTGTAGTAGTAAGTTACTTTGTAGCGCTAAATGGTCAGCAAGCAGGTCCTTTTGATTTAGAAGGGTTAAAACAGATGGTTAGCAATGGACAACTGTTAAGAGATACTTTAGTGTGGAAGAACGGCATGGCTAACTGGGATAAAGCAGGAAATCAAGGTGATTTAAACGATGTATGGGGACAAACTCCTCCACCGTTACCAAATATATAGTACAATAGAGAAAGGTACTCCAGAAGGCTTTAAATCTTCTTTAGTACCTTTTTTTATATAAGTGTACAAGTTGTTTTAATGAAAGCAGGATAACTTGCAGTTTTTAAAGGGAATACAGATCTATTAATTAGTATAGAAAGTGTCGTCAGGAGAAGAAATAAAATTAAATACATCAGAGGCTACACCATGTAGTTCATGTGGTGGACCAATGTCATATAAACCAAGTGCTCAAGCTTTAGTTTGCGAGTACTGTGGTAATGTCAAAGAAATAGAGCAAGGAGAATTAGAGCTAAAAGAGCACGACTTTGTTAGCTTTATGGAGAGTTATGAGAAGGAGAGTTTTAGTACAACTAAGGTAGTGGAGTGTAGTAGTTGTCACGCTACTGCTACTGTAGATGAAAACTTAAAGTCAATGGCTTGTCCATATTGTGCTAATCCACTTGTAGAACAAGATATACATGAAGAGCGTTATATTAAACCTGAATACGTAGCTCCTTTTGCTGTGGATAGAAATCAAGTGGCAGGAATATTACAAAAGTGGATTAAAGACCTTTGGTTTGCACCAAATAAAATACAAAGAGGAATATTCTCTGCTGATAATTT
>JBOFGJ010000684.1:0-48681 GCA_051649065.1 Flavobacterium sp.
GGGGTGTGTGTCCCACACAGGGGTATATTGACGCCTTCGGCATAGGTATAGAGGAGGGGTATTGTTCTACCGTTCACACCTTTCATCATCTTCCCACACTAACCTATTGAAACCATTCATATATACGCCTACGGCGAGTGCTATTGTATAGCTACCGACACCGAGTGTCGTAAATACTACTGCTTACGCCCTTGGCGAGTGCCTATATATAGGTGTGTTGTTCCCTCTATACCTACGCTATACATTCTTTATAAATAGGTGTTGACTTCCTCATTCATTAGCGTATATTTAAATACATCGGGAGGGGCAGGAGACCAACCGGTAGTTAGTGAGGTAACTCTCACGAACATGCTCTTTAACAATACGCTAGATAATATACTTGCATGAGCCATAGGCGAATGCTATCATGTATAGAGGTTCACAAGGTTAGCCAATCAGTGAAAGATAAACACGTTAAAACTCTAGGGCTAACATTATATAGGTAGATGTGTAACGCATAAGCGTAGCAAATACCAATTGACTCGATAACCAGATAGTGTATATTAGATAGCGTAACAAGAGAGACAGGACATCGTCTCTGTTCTTTAAAAAGATGAATATAGATGTGTGTGACGCTAAGTGTTAGGAATGATAAAGTCACGCTGTCACTAGATGGCCTCGGATAATAGGTTTAATGCTAGGTAGCATTCCTGTGAATAGAGCAGCATGGTGAAGAGCGGCAAAGGTTCCTTGTCTTAAATGACAAACGCCAATGGCAGAACGGGAAGATACGGTTGACGACCGGCCCCATAATTACAGCACATCATCTATATTGCAGCCATAACATCAAGTACAGCTATTAGGTACGTTATGGAGACAGCGCCACAATTGGGTGGCAATGACGGACAAGAGATTGTCCCGCTTGGATAGGCGAAACTATCCTCCCCTCAAGGTGAACGTAGCGTGTGATTCCTAGCGTTGTTCTCTATAGGTAGCCACAAGGGGAAAGAGTTAACTAGGTACTGAAAGGAAAGCTAGTTAACAACTCAAGCGTCTTAGTCTAGCAACCTATGGCGCTTTATGATGTTAACCGAACAAAGTGATTATGCTAAGTGGATAGTTATTAGATGTGACTCACCATCTATCTAGTAACATATAAATCTACGAGGACATAGGCTTTATAAAAACCTTAGTTATACAGCGGTTCATAACCCTACTGTCAATTGCTATTGTGGATATAAGGTTTCTTAAACAGGCTAGGATGTTTAAGGTCACACCCAACTTAATCTAAAAGGAACTACCTATGAAACATACATTCGAACAACTTAATGCTATCATCGCTACTATCGCTGCCTCTGAAAACGTAACACGTAAAGAGCTTGGCGAGTTCTCTCGTGTGGCTCTCACTTATGTATTGGAAAGCGAAGATGTACGTCCTATCAATACCTTGTTAGGTAAAATTGATGGCGTAAATGTCCTCACCTCTGTTAACCGTCGTACTGCTAATCTATTCTTCCGTGAGTTTGCTCCCTTTGCAGACAATGGTGCTAAAGAATTGGAAACTTTAGTATTCACTAAGAAGAAAGCTAAAGTGTGGGACAAGTATGTCACTAAGATTGAAGCGTTCTTAGCCGATGAAAAGAATAACATCTGGACTTGGGCCAATGAGAATATTAAACTCGAAGCTAAAGCTAAAGACTACGCTGGTAAGATTAAACAGCTTATTGAGAAAGCCTTAGCTGATGAAGTTGAAGGCATTACACAAGAGCAATTGTTACAGGCTGTACTGGATGGCGGTATTGAAGTGGATGCCATTATCAAGCTGGCTGTACAGGCTCAGAATCCATTAGGGGAAGCCGCTTAACATAACAAAGGGTACATAAGAGAGAGCCTGTTGTGGATAGCTCTCTTAGATTGTGCACAATTATTAAGAGTTGAATAAGGTTCAATTCCTTTCCTCTCTTATGTGCCCTTGATTATGTTAATAGGAGAATAATTATGTTAAAGATAGGGGATATTTGTCATATAAAAATTTCTATAGGTATTAATCAAAATAACGTAGTATTAATAGAATTTGTTAAAGGTTATGATATGTGGCTTACACGTAGAGTTGGGGAATGGCGTAGAAGTGTTTTATATGTTAGCCCTGAACTGTTAATTAAAGTGGTGGATGAAGAGAATGAATAATTGTTTTGATGTATTTACTGATAAAGATGTATGAAGATATGAATATAAATGAATTAATTACTATTCTTGAACAAGCAAAGAAAGATGTGGGCGGTGATACTGAGGTTGTATTCAGTGATTCAGATAGCTGGCAAGAGGATTTCACCACATCACGTATTTATGTTGATTCCAGAGGGTTTATAAAATGTTTGATATATATATAAACAATCGTTGTCTAGGCCGTGGTGTTAACAAAGAAATGGCTAATGCTATCATCTCTGCTAATGCTACACTATCTAGTGTAATATACAAACACGCTACGTTAAAGGTAGTTCCTTTATATCAATTGAATAGTTGAGGTTTATATGATTCTAAAAGACTTTCGTATAGTGTATGAGTATAAGCAACACTTAGACACTCGCATCATTCGTAATTGTGAGAATATGAGAGAAGCCTCTTATAAATTTATGAATGAAGTGAATCACGATTACATCATCTCAGTTAATGAGGTGAGTAAATGATATTTAAGAAAGGTGATATAGTCCAATTTACACACGGTAGCAGCCATAGAGAAACAGCTAAGGGTATTGGTGTAGTGGTATTATGTTCTGAATATTGGTGTGATGTTATGTATGAAGGTATTAACTATACCATAACCGCCAATATTATTGAATTTCCTTACGATTCAATTAAACTACTTGAGGAAGAAAACGAATGAATCTCTATCGTATTGCATATGAAACATTAACACGTTTCACCCCTAGCTATTGTTCTATCTTTGCAGATAGTGAATCAGATGCTATTGCTAAGTTTAAAACGAAGCATAGCGAGAAGGTATTACGTGTATCAATTAGCTGGGGCTAAATACTATTATCTACCCTGTTAAGCGTTAGTTATTAGCGCTTAACGTGGTATACAATGGTGTATATCATTTTAATTACCCATATGGGAATAGCGCTAGGGCGAGCACTATAGCTCAAACATCCGCTATTAAGAGAATTCCCTGTAATAAAGACTATATGTAGGTGTAGTGGATGATTACTAAACCATAGGTATTTTCAGGGGTGTGAATGCCTATTCTTATTAACCAATCACTGTAGGAATATAAAATGACATTAGAATATTTACGCTCAATACAACAGGACTTAACCCCTAGACAAGTTATCAATAGCGGCCCTCATGACAGATGTGGGGCTAAGAAAGAGGGTAAGGAACAAGATAAAACTTATTCTTTACATCTACCTAGTGGGAGTTCTAGTTATGAGTTCTTTTAAAGAAGGGGATGTTATTGTAGCCTGTGATGTACTAAAAGGTTCTGGTATTACTAAGGGCCTAGTCTATAAAGTATGTCGTTTAAGTGATGATAATCATCTTGTATATATAATTAATAATAATAAAGAAATCAAAGGTTATTTTATTTGGCGTTTTACTTTAATTGATGAGGAGAATGAGTGATGGAAATATTAATTTATGCTATCATCTATATTGTAATAGGTTTTGTATTTGGCACCTTCTTATTAATATTAATTAAAGTGGTGGATGGTTTTGTTTCAGGTAATGATCGTTGGTTTGCATTTTTAATGGCATTTTTATGGCCCATAGCACTACCATTCTTTTTCTTATTTGAATTATGCAATCAAATATGGAGACGCTTATAATGCGTACTAAACCAATTTATTCTTATACATTCTGTAAGGATGCTCCATTAAAAGAGCAACGTCATTCACATACAATGAAAGGTAAGAGTAAAGCTCCTACACGCTTCTCTAAGCCTCCACGTTCTATGCCTAAGCAGAGTGCAGGTATGACTAAAGAAGTGTCCTATGGCTCTCACAAAGCGTATGAAAACGTATTGGAGAATACACGTAAGGAAATAGGGTATGTCTAATTACGCTTTTACTAAAGATAAGAACAAGTTAGTTGTTATGCGTGAAGTTGATACTGTTACGCTATTTATCAATGACAACGTAGAGAGCGCTAATGAATTTCCTAGTGAGCTGGTAGCTCAGGCTTACATTCATTTCTTGTGTACGCTGTACACCTCTCAAGGGTGGAAAAGAGAATGAATAAAGGTGATTGTGTAATAGCTATTAGTACAGGTGACAATACATTAACTAAAGGTAAACCATATTTGATTTTGGATGGGGATTTTATTAATAGTGATCCATTGGTAATAGTAAAAAATGATAATGGTATTTCACAGTGGTATTATAGTAGCCGCTTTATCTTAACAGATGAAGAGAATGAATAGACACACGAATAGTTAAAAATTAATTAGTTATTATAAAGTAGTAGATTGAATTAGGGAGCGTATGCGAAGCATACATAGTATTATACATCCCCTTATACTAAGGGTCTTATATACTAATTAACCTCTAAAATCAGAAAAAGTTACCAATTTCTAAGGAGAAATGTCTTTATGTCAATGGGAAGTTATTCTTTATCTTATGAAGCCGGTGATAAGATTGTGTTTAAACTTAGAACAGGTGGAGAATTAACAGGAGCGGTCACCTACACAGGTGGAAGATGGCATGATTATGGGGATTCTTCATTCTTTGGATTCACATTAGATGCCTTCGTAACTTTAGGTGAATTCCAATCCAGCGGAGGTCACACATCTATAACATTATGTGGCTGTTATCTAAAAGGTATAATTAGTAAAATAGGAGAGTCTAAATGAACGGTAAGAGAGCACGTAAGCTACGTAAGGCAGCATCTGTTTATGCGGAACAATTAAAGCTATCATCTTCTACGCAGTATAAAGAAGCTGATTCTAAGCGTGTTCTTGTAGATCCTGTTAGCCAACAAGTGTATGGAGTGGTGAATGGGCAACGTACATTGAGTGAATGTGAGCGTAAATTGTATAAGACAATGAAGGAGATGGTATGAGCATTGTACAAGATAAAGCTACAGAAGTGTTGTTGAACCTAATTACTAAGGCCGCTAGCGCCTAAACTCTATCTATTAGAATACGCTACCTCTCTAATTAAGGGTTATAACGCTCTGTAAGCCACGCTACGAGCTTTTATCTATAGAGGGTATACGTATGTATGTCTTCTATGTATAAACGTCTTACAACACAGTAGAGGAATGAAAATGAAATATCCAGCTTGGGCTAATTATCTAGTGTTCCATAGAGGAGAATATTTTTTATTAAGTGATATTAAGACTCCTTATAAATGGAAGCGTGCTACGGTAGTTGGTGGCGCTATAACAGGAACAAAAGGTATAGATATGAATTCTACAATGGGAGTTATAGCTAGGGATGGTAAGATTATACAATATTTAGGAGAAGAAGAGAATGAGTAGATTTAAAGTAGGAGATATTGTTATTATAAATAGAGTTACGTCAATAAAGACTGGAAACCTTAAGTACGAGCTTGAAAATTATAGACATTTACATGGTAAATGTGGTGTAATAAAGGAAGTAACAGAGAGGGGGAGTCAACCATATATAGTAAAGGTTGATAATAGAGAGTGGTATGTACATGATATTTCATTAATTGAAGAGGAAAATGAATGATGTTAATGAAAGCATCTAGTGTATCACAAAGAGATAGGGCACGTAAGTTTATTAATAAATGTCTAAATTCTACAGATAGATGGTTCTTAACATTAACTCAATTTGATTCTCTATTTACTAATACTGATTTTTGTACATATTCAGATAAACCATTTAACGGTGAATCGGATATTACAATAGAACGTATTAATCCTAAAAAGGGGTATGAAGAGGGAAATGTATGTTTAGTTACTAAAGAAGCAAATCAGCATAAATCACATCTAGACGCGTTTGTTAAGCAAGATATTATAACTCCTGCATTAAAAATTAAATTATTACGTAAAGCATTATATCAACTGGAGAAGGAAGAGAAGAATGTTTAAGAAAACTGCTATTAAAGATTTGGTAATTGGTGGACATTACGTAGCGTATAGCGCTAAAAGTAAAAAGCTATCATCTAATGGCTTGGCTGGTGTATTCGTTAAAGTGGTTTCAGTCACTGATACCGACGTCAAAGTGGAAGTGTTGTCACACAAATACACAATGGATATTAAAAATATATCCACTCGTGAAGATGCTTGGATTTATGAACCAAACATTGATAAGTTTAAAGTTAAGATTATTCAGAAAGTTAAGTCTGATGATTACCCTAAATTTACAGATAAGATGATTGAAGCTGGTTGGGTAGGTAAGCAATTAGAGATTGATGTATCATCTATTCGTCTATCACAGAAAGAGGGTAATGATGGTCACTCTATTATCTCTGTAACAGAGGATGATAAACGTGCAACATTACGTGTTGGTTGGATTGCTCCTGTAGACGCTCCAGAATGGCGTATACCACGTGCTGAGCGTATGGGTGTGGGTGCTGTAGAGATTAAACTCCCCCCAAAGCCTGTAAGCGCTGAGGAACAAGAGGTATTAACTACCCTTAGCGCTCATATTAAGAAATTAGTTAAGGGGGCTAATAGGGGGGCTTGTTGTGCATTCTCTATTATTAATGATAAGGATGATGAAGTATTTTATGGTAGAAACGAGCCTTGTCATGCTTCACTAAGTAGTCCTAAACAAGAAGGAGCTCCTAAGTGGGTATTATCTACACATCAACGTGTAGGTGATAATATTACAGATGAAATTAGAGATTCATACATCTCATATTTAACTAATTATAGTATGTTCAAAGATGCATTCTATATCAAAGATACTGAATGGATTATTGCAAATTGCTATGTAATGCGTACAGATGTATCCGCTAATCTATTGGCTGGTGCATTAATGGCTACACGTCAGATATGGGAACATCCTTCTCATATGATTGGTTGGTATCGTCTTATGGAACAAGGGATTCCTGCTGATTTAGCCTTTATGTTTGGTTCATTAACATCTGTATCTGATGGTGGTAAGAAAGCTAAATTTTCAGATTTAGGTGGTAGTCATTGCCAATTCCATATTGGGCAGATGTCTGATGAATGTATTAAGAATGCATTTGACCATAATCCAACTAATGTTAAACGAGGCTTATATAAAGAGAGTCCTTATTATGAGGGTGTTAACGCTATGTGGAGTAAGGACTTTGGGAATACTCACTCCGCATTAACACCGTTACGCTCCATCAAAGAAGCGGGTGGTGGATGGGATTCAGCTATTCCAATTGACGACGCAATGGAACAAGCTGCTGATATTATTGAAGACTGGATGAAGAGAAACGAATTATGAAAGTACATGTAATTGGCGGTGAATATAGTTATATTAAAATGTATAAGGAACGTGGAATTGAACATGTCCCTATTGGCGAGGCTGATTTCGTACAATTTACAGGGGGAGCGGACGTATACCCAGCTCTATATAGCCAACACACCCATCAGTTTACCTACTGTTCACCTGAACGTGACCATAGAGAGACTCTTATCTATTCCCATTGTATTGAGCGTAATCTAAAAATGGTAGGGATATGTCGTGGCGCTCAATTCCTTAATGTGATGAACAACGGAGAAATGTTCCAAGATGTAGAAGGGCACGCTACAATGAGAGGGCATGATGTATTAGACATTGAAACTAATGCTATCATCCCTTGTACCTCTACACACCATCAAATGATGTCTCCAAACCTCAACACAGGTATTTTGGTGGCTAAGGCTGCTAGTGTATTGTCTCCTGTTAAGAAATCAATGACAGACCTCTCAGAGCTTCCTAAAGAAGTATTAGAGAAATATCCAGATGATGTAGAAGTGGTGTTCTATAAAGACACTAATTGCTTATGCTTCCAACCTCATCCTGAGATTGTACGTAAGGAGCATCCATGTCAAGAATATTTCTTCTCTTTATTGGAGCGCTATCTAAATGTTAAAATTTGAAAGAGGTGATTTAGTTATAGTAGTAGCCGATGACGCTAGGGTAAAACCTGAAGTTAAGATAGGTTTTATTGGGACAGTTATCTGTGAATGTAAATCAAATAAATATTGGGTTGGTGTTGATTTTGGTGATGAGTTTAAGGGACATAATTTACGTGGTAAGTTAGATGATAATCGAGGGTTTTTCGTACCAATTAACATACTCGAATATCTAGAAGAAGAGAACGAATAATTTAATTTGAGGTAATAACATGGCGATGTGGGATATAGAATTTAAAGAAAATGTTTATATTAAAGATGAGGGTATGAAACGATGTTGTACAACCACCACATTATATATAAATGAGAGTAGTAGATTTATCATATTTTATATCAACAATAAAAAACATATTGTTCCTGTAAGTAATTTAAAATATATTGTGGAGGTGTGATTTGTGTGGACTTATTGGTATGGCTGGTAATATTGGCATTAAAGAAGAGAAGATGTTCAAAGACCTATTAGTATTGGACAGCTTACGGGGCTTTGACAGTGTTGGTGTGGCTGCTCTCCATTCAAACAAAGAAGTTACAGTGTTGAAGAAAGCTATGAGCGTAATGGATTTTATGGATTTAAAAGCATTTGATTCATTAATGAAACGTAAGAATGCAATTCTTATGGGCCACAATCGTTACGCTACTAAAGGGGTTGTTAATAATACTAATGCCCATCCTTTTGATTTTGAAACGTTAGTAGGTGCACATAATGGCACATTAACAGGACAATGGCGCTTAAATAATCATAAAGATTACGCAGTAGATAGTGAGAATATCTTCCATCACATTGAAGAACTTGGTGTAGAAGATTTATGGGGTAAGTTGGATGGAGCTGCCGCATTAACTTGGATTGATAAGACAGACCAATCTATTAACTTCTTGCGTAATAAGGAACGAACGTTATACATCTGTCCTAGTGAAGATGGTAAGACTGTTTTCTGGGCTTCTGAGAAATGGATGTTAATTGTAGCTTCTAATCGTCAAGACGTTAAGCTTGATACTGAGAAGCTTGATATGCTGCCAGAGAATACTCATATTAATATCAATTTTAATGGGGATGCTCCTGAGATTAAGGTAAAAAAGCTAGAGCCTTACGTCTACGTTTACACACCTCCAGCAAACCAGTACAACCACGTAAATCTACTAGAAAAAGTAGGTAAGAAGATTGGTGACTTTCTTAGCTTTGAAGTGGATAAAGTAATGTCTTTTGGCGCAAGTAGTATGAACGATGTATATGGACGTACATATAATGGAACAGCTATTCGTATTCTATCTGTACCTAATAGCAACAGAAAGTTAATTGATGCGTTAGCTACATCAACTAATTGTTTTAAAGCTAAGATTGTTAGTCAAGCTAATTGGGGGGCTGTACCTCACTTAGTTCTTAGTGAATACTCCTGCGTAGAAATTGGATTTGCATTCGAAGAACAGGAGGATGAAAAAGAAGCTGTAGGAAAAAAGTAATATGTATCGACTGTGGAGAACCAACTCTTGAAGAAGATATGATGGCGTTGGACACAGGAGAATGTATCTGTAAATATTGTCATAGTGACTATCTTAAATACTTTAAAGGAAATTAAATTATAGAACTTTATGAAATAGCAGGGCGTTTTTATCGTGTTAGTAAATTAGGTTTTGTTCTTAAGCTCAAAAAGGATGAGACTATAAAGTTTCAAATTACTAAGGATGGTTATTATCAGAACGTGTTTAGACCTTCTAGACATATACATAAAGCACTCAAACTCCACACTATAGTTTGGGAGACTTTCAACGGTAAAATACCAGAAGGATATGAGATTGACCACATAAATAATAATAGATTAGATTGTCGATTAGATAATTTACAACTACTGACACATGCCGATAATGTAGAGAAGGCTTGGGCACGTAACTGGAAATTAAAATCTCCTGAAGGGGAACATCTCTCTGTATATAACTTATCTAAATTCTGTAGAGAACAGGGTTTAGACCAAAAATCTATGTCATTTGTAATGAGTGGCAAACGTAATCATCATAAAGGGTGGACAAAATTATGAGTAAAACCAATCTGTTACTTGGGCTAGATCCTGAATACTTCTTATCTAAAGACGGTAAATTAGTGAGTGCTTATGGTGTAGTTGGAGGCACTAAAGAACAACCTATTAAAGTTAAGCATGGTGCATACCAATGTGATGGTATGGCTGTTGAATTCAATATTGACCCCGCTAGTAATGAGGTGGAGTTCCTCCGTAATATCAATTCCGTTATGGGTATTTTAAAAGAGCTGTTCCCTGAATATGAACATCAGTATATCCCTGTAGCTGAATTTGGTTTAGAGTATATTCGTGCTCAACCTGAGAAAGCTAAAGAACTTGGGTGCTCCCCAGACTTTGATGCATGGAAAGTAGCTGTTAACCCCCGCCCTAATGGGGAACTACCATTCCGTTCTGCTGCCGGTCATGTACATTTTGGTTTTGTTGAATCAGCCGATGCTCCTGTAGAAGACCAAGACTTCATTGAGTATTGTGCTCAACGTGTACGTGAATTAGATTTCTACTTAGCGCTACCATCTTTGTTCTATGATGCTGATACTAAGCGCCGTGAGTTGTATGGTAAGGCTGGAGCATTCCGTCCTAAGAAATATGGCTTTGAATATCGTACCCTGTCTAATGGCTGGCTGAAGAGTGATGCACTGAAGAGTTGGGTGTATCAGGCATCTCTTGCAGCATGGGCTAAGATGGAATCTGGTGTTTCTTTGATGGATAAGTATGGTGATATTCAACACATCATTAATAATTCAGATAAGAAAGAAGCTAAGCGTATTATTGTAGCTGAAAACATCCTGATGCCTATGGGTGTATAATGAAATATAGAAAAGGGGATTTTATTTCCCCTTCATCTATTTGTAAAGGGCGTCACTGGTATAGTGACGCTATGCAGAGTATGTCACCTCCTCCATGGATTGTTGAATATCAGAAAGGAGATATTGTTTATTTCTTATGGAATGATAAAAACGGTAGAGTTAAAGAATCACATTGGGATATTATTAATTTACAATTAGACGAGTGTGAAAATGAATAAGTTTAAGAAAGGAGATTTAGTTGTACCAAGTAACTATGCGTTAGAGAAGGATTGGTGGAATGACTTTGATGATTTACAGTGGCCTAAAATTATAAGAAGTATAGATATGGATGGGGATTATTATTTAGAAGATTGTATAGGGGCTTGGAATTGGAGTCTACTCGAACACGTTGATGAGGAAAATGAATAATGAAGTATGAGAATGGAGCTGATGTAAAGATGCGCTTAGAGGGGAGCGTAGTACGTTATAAAGGGCAGCCAGTATATGTTATTACCACATCAGGAGATAAATGTAAAATTCTATTATTAGATACTAATGAAGAAACGTTGGTGTTGTATACGTCATTAGATATCTCTCCTGTTCCTCTTGGATTTGTATGTACCGGTAAGACAATGGCGTATGTAGAACGCCGTCCTGTTAGACGCTTTAAACAAGGTCTAACTAAAGATAATATGTTTGTTAAGGAAGCTCCTTGGCCTGTTGCTCGTATCAGTAATACAGATAAATGTCTAGCTAATACTATCTCTGGTAAATATCCATCAATTGAAGAAGCCTTCCAAGATGTACGTGAAGGTAAACGTATTGCTGCACCTTTCTCTCGTGAATGGGGTGTAGCTAAACATGATGGAGATTTATGTATTGTGCATAGAGGAGACATTGTTGGTTATGTAACCGATAATGCTGTACGTCTTCTACCTGAGAAACATTTTCTTAAGGAGAGTTTAGAATGCAATTTAATGTAGGGGATATTGTACAATCTATTGATCACGACCCTGTTGGGGTTTTACCTAAAGGTTCTGTGGGTACTATATGTGTAACTAAGATAGCGGAGGACGGTACACGATGGGTTGGTGTAAAATGGGATGATTTTGTTGGAGGTCATACCCTAGAGGGACTATTAAGCGGAATAGAGAGGCTTAGTGGGTGGTTGGTTCCGGTTAGTATTATAGATCTGGTTGAAGAGGAGAATAAATAATGAAATTTGAACAAACAGAAGTAGCTAAGCTTTTAAATAAGCGTAATAAATATAATGACCATGTGGGAATTGAAATTGAAACAGAAGGTACTTCTCTACCTAACATTGACAATGACTATTGGCGTAGTGAAGCAGATGGTAGTTTACGTGGAGAGAGTTTTGAATATGTATTAAAAACCCCTGTACATTATCCAGATGTACACCTAGCGCTTAGTAATATGACTAAGTGTTTAGAACAAACAGGTGCTAAGGTTAAAGATAGCCCTAATGCTGGTGTACATGTACATATTAACGTAGGTGATTTGACAGTTACTCAGTTGTTTAACTTCGTAGCGTTGTATCTAATTGTAGAAGATTTATTAGTGGATAAATGCGGAACACATCGCATCGGTAATCTATTCTGTCTACGTATCTCAGACGCTGAATATCTAATTGACCATATGGTTAAGGTTATTAGAGCGGCTGACCTTAAACTTTTATTAACAGATGAAATTCGTTACGCATCTATTAACCTTAAAGCTGTAGCTGAATATGGTTCCCTTGAGTTTAGAGCATGGCGTAGTGATGGTGACTTAGAAGCTATTCAGTGGTGGGTAGATTTGTTGATGAGCTTGAAACATAAAGCTAAACAGATTGACAATCCAACTCAGATTGTAGCAGAGGTATCCTTAAAAGAACCGCGTGGATTCTTCCATGACATCCTAGGTAATTTCATTAAGGACATCCCTTGGGAAGACCGATTCCAACAATCTATTATAGATAACACACGGCGTGTTCAATTGTTTGCTTATGAGGGGGATTGGTGATGTTTAAAGTAGGGGATAGAGTTGTATTAAAGGAAGATATATCATGTTATGGTGACGAGGAACACATACTTAAGGGCGCTACAGGGATTGTAGTTAGTCTAGATTACTATCCAGAAGAACTAGGTGTGTTTTGGGGCGGACTTACAGAAGGACACGATTGTGGTGTTGGATGTGGGGGTAACTCAGGTTGGTTTGTAGATACAGATATTGTTGAAATAGAAGAGGAAGAGAATGAGTAAATTTAAGAAAGGGGATTTAGTAGTACCGAGTAATGCTACATTATCTTCTCATTGGTGGTATTATTTTAAAGACAAGGAATGGCCCCAAACTATTAAGAGTGCTGAACTTAATGATAACACTCTAGAAACCTGTGGTGGGAGTTGGAATGATATATACCTAGAATTAATTGATGAGGAGAATGAGTAATTAATAGCTATTTAGATTATAATAGTGAAACCGGTGTTATATCATGGATAAAACAAAAAGGTCGCTGTCAAAAAGGGAGTGTGGCTGGTACATCTAATGGGAGAGGTTATAGTATAATACGTTTTGATGGTAGAGTATATCCAGCTCACAGGGTAGCTTGGTTTTTGTCTACTGGCAGTTGGCCTTTGGGTGTTATAGATCATATTAATGGTGATGGTCTAGATAACAGATTAATTAATTTAAGAGATGTAACACAACAACAAAACCTATTCAATACCAAATTATATGTAAATAATAATACAGGTTTTAGAGGAGTTCATTACCATATTAGGGATAAAGTTTTTACAGCCTGTATATCAATTAATGGAAAACAAAAACATCTAGGAACATTTGATTCGGCAGAAGAAGCTAGTATCAGGTACGAATTAGAAAAAGAATGCTATCATATTATTTAGGAGATATTAAATGAAATTATTTATTTATAGTTACAATAGTTTTTCTGAGGGTGCGAAGGAATTAAGTAGAACTCTAGGTGTTAAACGAATTAAACATCAAGGTAGTAAATTTAGAGGGGGGGTTGGAAAGGCAATAATCAATTGGGGCAGCTCAAGTTTAAGTGACCAAGCGTTGGCATGTGAACGCATCTTAAATAGACCAGAAGCTGTACGTAACGCATCAAATAAATTAAAAGCTTTTGAACTTTTAAAGGAACATGATGTCTCAATTCCACCTTATTATACAAATAAAGAAGACGCTAGAGCGGCCCTTGTAGAACAGGGATGTCTTGTAGCTCGGACTATCCTCAATGGTCATAGCGGTGCTGGCATCGTTATTGTTGATAACATCAATAATTTAGTGGATGCACCGCTGTACACTCAGTACATCCCTAAGAAGTATGAATATCGTTTACATGTATTCCTAGGAGAAGTGGTGGATGTACAACGTAAAGCTCGTAACAAAGAGATTCCAGATGACCAAGTGGATTGGAAGGTTCGTAATCACGCTAATGGTTTTATCTTTATGCGTGAGGGGGTGGAAGTAGGAGAAGAAGCTAAGAAGGAAGCTATTAATGCAGTTGTGGCATTAGGGCTTGATTTCGGGGCTGTAGACATCATCTATAATGAGAAGCAGGGTAAGTATTATGTGTTAGAGGTAAACACAGCTCCGGGGCTTACAGGGGCTACGTTAGATGGATATACTAAACGTATTAAGGAGGTGTTCAATGCTTAATAAAGGTGACATCGTTATATTGACAAATGAAGGTTTGATTGAATTTGGTAAAAGTAATAAGTTAAATAAAGGCAATGTAGGTAAAATAGTTGCAGTTAGTGGGGAGAAGGGGCGGCTCAGCTTTAATTATTACATAAGATGGGATACAGGACACGGTAATAGATATCGTAATTGTGATGTTCAATTATTAGAAGAAGAGAATGAATAGGAGAAATTAATTTGAGTCAATGTGTAATGAAGCTACCACATTCATGTGGAACAAGAAGCGGATTACAAGTGTTTCAAAAAGAAGATGGGTCTTTAGACGGCTTTTGCTTTAGCTGTAAACAATATGTACCAGACCCATTAGGCGACCAACCTGCTGGATTTAAGCCACCACATTTCCATAAGAAGACACCTGAAGAAGTACAAGAAGAAATTAGAGATATTAACTTGTATACCTCCAGAGCGTTAGAAGATAGGAAGATTGGTTTAGGAACTGTAGATTATTTCAAAGTTAAAGTGGGTTTAGATGAAGAACGTGGTCAAGATGTTCTTCTACATTACTATCCATACACTAAAGAGGGACAAACCACAGCGTATAAGGTACGCTTAGTAGAGAATAAACGAATATGGTCTATTGGTGACATGAAAGATGTAGACCTATTTGGATGGGAACAAGCTATAGCTACGGGGAATAAGCGTCTGTACATCACTGAGGGTGAGATAGATGCTATGTCTCTATTCAGTGTGATAATGCAGAAACAGGCTGGAACTCAATATGCAGAGAATATACCTGCGGTTGTATCTATTCCTCATGGAGCAGCGAGTGCTGGGAATGATTTGTCCCGTCTCTCACAGAAGATACGAGCGCATTTTAAGGAAGTTGTCCTCGTATTCGATATGGATGAAGCTGGAAGACGTGCTGTGGAAGATGTCCTTAGGGTGTTCCCAGAAGCGCTAAGTGCCACACTTCCTAAGAAAGATGTTAATGAGTGCGTATTAGATGGTAATATTAAAGCTCTATACAGTGCTGTAGTGTTTAATGCGACTGTCCCTAAGAATACACGGCTAGTTTATGCTGAGGATTTATTTGAGGCAGCTAAGGAACAAGCTCAATTTGGTTTGTCTTGGCCTTGGGAGTCTACAACAGAACAGACCCGTGGTATTAGGTTTGGTGAGACAGTATATATTGGCGCTGCCCCTAAGATGGGTAAGAGTGAGGTGGTTAATGCTCTTGGTGCTCATCTAATAGAGAAGCACGGTCTTAAAGTGTTAATGGCTAAACCAGAGGAGAACAATAAGAAGACAGTTAAGCTCATGGCAGGTAAAATTGCAGGACGTATTTTCCATGACCCTAAGATTGAATTTGACCATGAAGCGTATGACAAGGCGTGTGAAATATTACGCGGTAAACTAACTCTTCTTAATCTATATCAGCATTTAGGTTGGGAGACGCTTAAGGGTGACATCCGTGCAGCAGCAGCGTTAGGTGTTAAAGCTGTATTCATTGACCCAATAACCAACTTAACCAACGGGATGAATTCAGCAGACGCTAACGTTAAGCTACAGGAGATTGCTCAAGAACTAGCAGCGATGGCTCTAGACTTAGATATTATCATCTTCATCTTCTGTCACTTGCGTAATAAAGATGGTGGTGTAGGTCATGACCGAGGAGGTCATGTATTGACATCTGAGTTTGCAGGTAGCCGAGCTATGGAACGTAGTTGTAACTATATGTTTGGTCTTGAGGGTAATAAAGACCCTGACCTTCCAGAAGAAGATAGAAACTTACGACAATTAGTTCTCCTTGCTGACCGTGAATACGGAGAAGTGGGGCCCACTAAATTGTATTGGAATAAAAACAACGGAAGATTTGTGGAGATGTAATATGTACGCTGATATGAATGAAGTGAAACGCACGTTATTAACACAGCATTATGTAGAGAAGAAGGATATGTATGTCAAACGTGCATCATATCATATTGGTGAATTCTTTAGTGAGGATGTAGTTCAAGAAGCGTATGCTAAGGCGCTACGTTATCTAGACCGCTACCCCGTTGAATATCAAGACTTCTCTGCTTTCTTTAATGTCATGTTCAATAATGAGCTTAAGGACTTCCGCTCTGACCGTTTAGATAAGGTAGAGCTTATGGAATGGCATTGGGAAAGTGGAGAATTTGATGATGAACGTGTAGCTGTAGCAGAGGTGACACGATTAGAGCGCTTCTTAGCTAGAGAGAAACCACTTAATAGGAGCGTAATCTATTCAGCGTTATGGCAAGGTATTCCGCTAAAGGATATTGCTAGAGCACATGGTGTATCTGAAGGAGCTGTTAAACAATTAGTATTTAAATTTAGGGGGAGAGTTAATGTTTAAGTTTAAAATTGGTGATGAAGTAATCATTGTTAAACATAGTATGGATAGTGAAGATGCTTTTGAATTAAATGAATTAACTCATATTATAGATGTAGACCATGACCCAGAAGTAGTTAAACAACGGTATGCTGCCAAAAGTAAAGAATACGGTACTTGGTGGATAGCTGAAGAGTGTATAGAATTTGCAGAGGAAGAGAATGAATAATTTTAAAGTAGGAGATGTTTGTATTTGGAATTATGAAAACGGTTATGGTTGCGGTAATCTCCGTAAAGGTATGGAAATAGTTATAACAGGTGTAGAAGGAACAGAATTACGTTTTACATATAAAGGAGCAAGTAGTAAACGTTTCCATTGTTTCCCAAGGCAGATATTTCTAGCAGAAGAGGAGAATGAGTGACTAAAGTTAGAGTTATAGACATTGAAGCTGATGGATTGAAACCAACTGTTATTCATTGTGCTGTAGCTATGTCCTTAGATGGTAAGGAAGTGGAAAGATTCGAGCCACATCAAATGAAAGAGTTCTGTGAGTTTCTAGATACATTGGATGTATTTATAGGCCATAATATAATTTCATATGATCTACCAGCTATTGAGAGTGTATTAGGTTATACCTACAAAGGTGCTAAAGTAGATACACTTTTAATGTCTAGGTTACAGAATCCTAAGCGTCCATATACGCATCAAGCTAAGGACAAGAAGAAAGCTATGGCAGTACATGGCTTATATTCATGGGGTGTAAGGGTTGGTATAGATAAGCCTGATATTGATAATTGGGAGGTGTATACACCGGAGATATTACATCGTTGTGAGGAAGACGTAAAGATTAACGTCAAAGTGTATCACGCTCTAATGGAAGAGGGGGCGAGATTCAATTGGCGGAATGCACACTTACTCACCTTTAAACTATTTGAGAATTTAGAGAGACAACGTAAAGCCGGATGGAAGTTAGATATACCTCACGTACAACGCTCTTTACAGCTTTGTGCTCATTGGGTTGGGCGTATTGACCGTCTTCTTGAGGAAGCTCTTCCCTACACTTGCGAGGTGATGGAGGTTAAGAAGGAAGGGGAATACGGGTGGGTTAGAAAACCTTTCATGAAGAGTGGAGCATATAGTGGGAGTGTGGTCAAACAATACGGTGATGATTCTAATTGTGTTGGTGGCCCTTTTAGTAGGGTTTGTTTTAGGAAGATCAAGTTAGGTAGTGACGCTGAAGTTAAGAAGTTTCTACTAGCAGAGGGGTGGATACCAGATGCATGGAACACAGATGATGAAGGTAATAACACCTCACCTAAACTCAATAAAGATACAACCTTTGACGGTGTTACAGGTAGTGCTGGTAAGTTTATTGTGTTACGTAGTCGTATTAATGACAGGGCCTCTATTATGGAGGGCTATCTACGGAACGTTAGACCTGATGGGAGAATTGAAAGTCAAGTTAGTGGATTAGCTGATACCCGTAGGATGAAGCACAAGCAAGTGGTTAATGTCCCTAATGGAGACGCATTCCTTGGCCCTATGATGCGTAAATGCTTTATAGCAAGGGATGGGTATAAACTTGTAGGTGTAGATGCTGCTGGGTGTCAAGACCGCATGTTGGCCTCTAGAGCTAACGATGATGGTCTTACTAAAATCTTATTAGAAGGTGACAAAGAGAAAGGAACTGACGCTCATACAATGGTGATGAAGCGTGTTAATAAGATATGTGATATGTTCAAGGTTCCTCATATCAAACGTGGTGCTGGGAAGAATATAGGATTTGGGTAAACTAAAATCTGCCCCTTCATAGAGTAATCTATGTCGAATAACTCTTCTAATTCAGGGAAACCCAGAACGGGCAATCCTGAGCGAAGCAAGTGTGTTTGCATTCTTAAAAGGAAATGTATGTATAAAGTAAAAGAATGTAAACTTTGTAGTAAATTCTTTAATCCTGTAGCTCCATCATCACTATATTGCAGTGATGTATGTAAAGTGATTATGAATAGAGAAGCAACTACCAGAAGTAGAATTAAATATGAGAGAAAAACAACTACTAATTATGGCGTAGGTAAGGGAGGCGCTAATAAGAAAGGTGTTGATAACCCTCTATACTCTTCTGGTAAGGGTTTCTTAGCAGCTAATCGTAAACGGTTTAAACTTGAAGTTAAAGATTGTGAGAGGTGTGGCGTAGACCTATCTCAGAAGGAAGGTAAGAATTCTTTCTGTATCCACCATAAAGACCACAATCGTAAGAACAATCCGGTTGATTTCAGTAATTGGGAGTTGTTGTGTCCCCGCTGCCATCACATAGAACACGATAAGCAAACACACTTGAACGTGCAACGACCAGTCCGAGAGGACGTACAGGAACTAGGAGTTCTTGGAAACGGAGAGGAACCTACGGGTTCGTGATATGGTCTGATTCCTGTAGGAATACAGGAGCACAGGGATGTGCGTAACTTAATGGGAAATTTGGAGCTGGAGACCCTAAACTTGGTAGAATGATTCATAGCAATAAAGAAGCTGGTAGTGAAATACGTATTGTATTACGTGAACTATTCCCAGCACAGGCTAGATTGATGGATGAACTTACAGCTGAGTGGCGTAAGAATGCTAAGATTAGAGCTAACAAGTGGGGTAAGGCTGAATATTATGATGGTTGGGTAGTAGGTATTGATGGTGCTCCTAACTTCATAGCATCAGAACACGCTGTGTTAGTGTATACGTTACAGAATGATGAAGCTATCTTTATGTCTGCTGCGTATAACTTAGCTAATCGTTATCTAGAAGAGAAGTATGAGTGGGGGGATGATTGGATGATTGTGAATTTCAATCATGATGAATTTACTACTGAGTGTAGGGAAGAGATTGCAGATGATGTAGCGGCTATTGTATTAAAAGCTTATTCAGATGCTAGTGATTATTTTAAATTTAATGTCCCACAAATAGGGGACGCTTCAATAGGAGATAATTGGTATGCCATCCACTGATATTGATATTAAGAAGATTAAAGAGCGGATTATGTGGCGGAGGGCTGTATTTCACGCTGCCATAAACTTAATTAAGTGTAAAGGACGTTACCACACAGAGTTAAATTATAAGATATTAGAAGATATCGTTAATAAGGAACCAAAATGACATATATTGATAAAGTATCTATAAATAAAGATTTCTCTTATGATGTTACAGGTGGATACTATTCATTAGATGAATTAGAAGAACTTAAGGACGAGATTAATGAGGTATTAGCTGAAGAAATGGCTAAAGAATTCTCAGCTATGGAAGGAGATGATGATTGTGAAGGAGGCGCTTGTAAAATATGAAATATCCATTACAAGCAGGAGACCAAATCTATTTCACTAAAATAGAGCATGATGATGAGCAGTTTTGTGAAATCGTAAAAGGTAAAATATATACAATAGAAAAAGGTAAATACTACTACGATGGGGAAGCGGTGGTATATTTTATAGATGAGAGCGGTGATAGACGTAACTACCCTCTGAGCTTTGGATTCGTAGATGGTGATTATAATTATGAACTTATCGAAGAGGAGAATGAATGAGTATCAACCGTGGTGATGAAGTGGAGATTACCTCCAATAGATATAAGAAAGAATATGGATTTGTTAAAGGTACTAAAGGGTGGGTGGTTAGTATTGCTCAAATTGAAGATAAGGAATATGTGTTCTTTATGCCAGATGGTGTGGAACGTTTCTTTGTAATTAGTTCAGAATATGTTAATAAGGTGGTCTAATATGGGTCATTATGATGAATACTATGCTAATCTATCAGAGATCAAATTAGCTAAACAAAAAGCATGTGAACATATAAATAACAAACCTCTTTATACAGACCTAACCGGTAAAGTAACGTTTATCCAATGTGTAAAGTGTGAAAAAACTACTCACATAAAATAATAATAATAGGAAATAAAATAATATGGCTTTGAACAGCAACGCATTACCGAAAGCAGGCGCAGCAGCTAAAACTAAGTATGAGGAGTTGGACATTGGTAACTACGCTTGTCGAGTAGCGCAAGTATTAGATATGGGTGTTCATCCGGTAGAAGTGTGGGATGAAGGTACACGTAAGTATATTAAGGACGATACTAAAGCCCCACAGAATTTCATTCGAGTTACGTATGAATTCTTAACGGAGTTCTTGAAGGACAAAGATGGTGTAGAGGATGAGACTAAACCTCGCTGGTATAGCGAAGAGATTAAGCTCCTCCCTCTTAATAGTGACTTAGCAACTTCAACTAAACGATATAAGGCAATTGACACCAAGAATGAGTTTGGTGGTGATTGGGCACAATTAGTCACCATGCCTTGCACTGTCACTATCGGACATAAAGCTAATGGTAAAGCTAAGATTGGTAACGTAGCGCCAACTATGAAGGGTATGGTGTACGCTGAATTGAAGAATCCACCTAAAGTGTTTAACTTAGACAATCCAGATATTGAGATTTTCAAGAGTCAGCCTGAGTGGATTCAGAAGCGCATCACCGATAACTTAAACTTTGAAGGTAGCCAATTACAGAAGCTGCTAGCTGGGGGTGTAGTTCCTCCTGTAAAAGAGGAGCCTAAGCCAGAGTTTAAAGAGGAATTGGCTAAACAGACAGCAGCGAATCCATGGTAATATAATATAACAGCCCCAAGGAAGGGGCAT
Source organism: Flavobacterium sp. (assembly GCA_051649065.1). Taxonomy (GTDB): domain Bacteria; phylum Bacteroidota; class Bacteroidia; order Flavobacteriales; family Flavobacteriaceae; genus Flavobacterium. The sequence continues at coordinate 21,537 of JBOFGJ010000684.1, forward strand.
ATAATAAAAAGGTATATAACATAAAACCATTAATTGATTTTGATTTAATAGCGTATGAAGTTGGCTTCGCTAGCCAGAAAAACATTAACGGAGAGCTTGTTCCCCTGCCAATGGAAGATGTTATTTCCATGGTGGACAATAAGATTAAAGATATATGTGCTGCGGTATACGCTACAGAGCCTCCTCTATTGTTTCTAACAGGGAAGGGTAATTTCCGTAATGACATTGCCAAGCAACAACCATACAAAGGTAAGCGTAAGAACGCTAAACCATTCCATCACGCTTTTATTAGAGCGTATGCTATGGCCTCTTATGACTTTGTATTAACAGAGGGTATTGAAGCTGATGATGCATTATGTATTACTCAGATGAAACGTTTAGCAGAGCGTGACACTATTATCTGTTCAAGAGATAAAGACTTACGTATGTGTGAGGGCTTCCATTATGGATGGGAGGCCGGTAAGCAAGGGGCTTGGGGGCCTAAATGGGTAGATAAATTAGGGGAGCTAGAGCTTAAAGGCCCTAAGAAATTAACAGGCACAGGAACTCGTTTCTTCTATGCTCAAGTGTTGATGGGCGACTCAACAGATTGTTATGACGGTCTAGGGGGTTGTGGGCCTATAGGAGCTCATAGAATATTAGAGGGATGCAACACTGAGGAGGAGCTGTTTAAAGCTGTCCTAGACGCTTACAGGAGCAAATATGGGGGTATCGAAGGGGATGAACGTATGAAGGAAATGTGTCAGCTTGCTTGGATGGTTAGAGAGGTTGATGAAGAAGGTATTCCTGTTATGTATAAAATGTTGGAGGTAGAATGAAAGAGGTATTACGTATAATGTTTGAAGGTAGTGATGAAGTTGCTTTCACCGCTGACTATGATGATTTACAGGACAAGGCGTATCCCCTAGAGATTAAAGCTACTGATGGTTATGTGGCATTGTCTCATGAAGAAGGACGTGCATTATTTAATATGTTATACACCATCTACAGTGAAGAGGAAAATCAATGAGTGATATAGATAAGTTAGTTATAGGAAGTTGTTTCTTTATGGTAATTGTGTTACTATTACTACTAGTCCTGCAATGAATAGATTATTTAATGGAGGAGAGTGGACACAGGCTAGATTTAATTCATTCGTTAAGAGCGCATTACGTAGTGCCTCTCAACGTTGGCCTCCTAAATATAAAGTGTTGAATGACGCTTGTATAGGAAAACATATAAATATTAAGACCGGAAGATTAGCTAAGCATTATAAGTGTGCTGCTTGTAGTGGGAATTATCCCGCTAAAGATGTGGTTGTAGACCATATTCTCCCTGTAGTTCCTATAGAGGGATTCACCTCTTGGGATGTAGTAGTAGATAGAATGTATTGTGAGGCAGATAATTTACAGGTTCTCTGTAAACCATGCCATAAAATTAAAAGCTCCGAAGAGAGCTTAGAAAGGAAGAAACATGCAACAACAATTTGAAACATTTAATGACGTACAAGACATTGCATTACGTACTTATAATCGTGCTGTAACCGCCACTAACATCGTAGAAGGATTTAATGAGGGTAAGGCACGGGATTACCTGAATCAATTCACTGAGGCGGAACAGAAGGGTATTATGGCTATCTTAGTAGGCATCAATAAGTTTGGTGCTGACAAAGTTAAACAAGCAATTATGATTAGGGTTGCTCAGGGGGACTAATGGTAAAAGGATGGGATAGCCCCTCGTTAGAGGACAAACTTAAATATCAACTAGAAGTACAAGAAACATGTAGACATAGCTGGATGGCGCATAACGCTAACTTAAAGGGACAAGTAACATCCCTTAAGTGTGAGTTCTGTGAGAAGATTCTACCTACAAAAGAATGGAGTAAGTATGACCAATTATGAATACGAGAGACAAAGTGTAGCTCACGCAATGCTATCATCCATTGATGCTAATGAGATACAACGTAAGCCAATTAAACATGGAGGGGTTGACATCCCCTCTTTAGTTCAGAAGGATATTGAGGATAGGGCCAAGGTTGGGGCTATCAAGTATGGGACTCGCCTACAGCCACATAATGGACGTGACGCATTATTAGATGCTTACCAAGAAGTGTTGGACTTAGCTCAATATCTACGTCAACGTTTACATGAGGAGAGGGGATGTTAATAGAGTTTACTAAGTTCTGCTTTATGTTGGCAGGGGGTATTTATATAGCGTGGCATCTAGCGAGTATACTGATTAGTGTGGCTCGTTTTGCCTTTAGATTTGTATAAGGTAGATATTATGGATTGCATAATTTCATTTATTATAAAAGATACAGATGAACAGGAATCAACTGAGTTTTTAGAGACAGCCATCTGCGCTGTATTAGGTATAGGGAGGAAAAGTAGTTATCCCCTTGATGTTACAGGTAGGGCTCTACAGTATCATGGATTTGCAGAAAATATAGATATTGAGAATATTGACACTAAACTAATATTTCCTATAGGGGTTAAACGTGGTTTACCGAGTGACGACTAAGGACGGAGAGACGTTAGAGATTAGCGCTAAGAATATGAGAGAGGCGCAAGCTAAAGTAGAGGCAACGGGGAAACTCGTTGCTATGGTAACTAAACTTAAATCATGTAGTGGAGATTGATATGCGTAATAAAATTATGGCAGTGTTTGATGCCATCATCTTAGCGCTAGCTATTTTCTTAGCAGGAGGTAGCTTGTTGAAACAAGATTGGAATACAGCTTTTCTATACATTGTAATTGCAATTTATGCACACGATAGTTTTAAAACAAATAGAGGTATTAAATCTTGAAATATTCTGAGCTAGATATTGAACGTGTATTAACCCTTAAGAAAGCTGGTGTTCCCCATCGTGAGATTGCAGAGGCTACTTTCGGTAAGAGGTCAATGGCATCTAGCGTCTGGTATATCATTAATGAGCATCTGTATAGTAAGGAGAAAGAACTAGCTAAAGGCCCCAAGGTGTTACTATGGGATATTGAAACAAGCCCTGAGCTGTCTTATCATTGGCGTCGTTGGAAAGAAAATATTGGTGTAGGTCAAGTTAAGAAGCGCTCTCATCTCTTAACCTTTGCGTATAAGTGGCTTGGTCAAGAAGAGGTGTATGCTGACGCTCTCCCCTACTATGATGATTATCTTCTAGATATGGATAGTGATGAAAACCTTGTTAAAGCTGTATGGACTCTGCTTGATAATGCTGACGTTGTTATTGCTCACAACGGTGACAAGTTTGATTTGGCTTATATTAATGCTAGGTTTGCTTATTGGGGGTTAGGTATGCCTTCCCCTTATAAATCAATTGATACATTGAAGATTGCTAAGAAGTTCTTCCGATTCCCAGCTAATAGTTTAGCAGAGCTATGTGCCTATTTCAAAGTAGATGGTAAATTTAGTACAAACTTTGAGTTGTGGCTTGGTTGTGAACGAGGAGATCCAGCAGCTTGGGCAGAGATGGTTACATACAATATGCAAGATGTTAGGGCATTAGAAGAGGTTTACTTAAAACTAAGGGCATATGATAAGGGCCATCCTCACTTTGGTTTGTATTATGACGATGATTTATTGCGTGACCCTGTTACCGGGTCTACTGATGTGGTGGAACTAAAAGCTAACGCTTATACAGCTGCATCTGGATTCACTTCTTATAGAGGGCCTAATGGACATGTGTTCCGTTCTAATAAGAAGATTAAAGGTGTTAGAACAGTAAACGCTCAATAGGAACCTCTACAAGGTGTTATAAGACTTAGGACATACGTATGGGTAGGGATACCTAATATAATTCAATATAGAGCCATACAGGAGCTTTAAATGGGTAAGACAGTACGCTATGGAGTTGACATTAAGAAGAAATACAATGATGGGAAGGTAGGACGTAATCGTCATATCCCTAAGGAATGGACTTATACTAAGAAGGATAAAACCCCTGTAGTGGAAGAGGCGGAAGAAGATGAATTATTTTACGCTTATTTAGAAGAAATTAGTAACTTTTAGAAATTCTAGAGGTTAAGTAGTATATAATACTACATTCTGAGCGAAGCGAAGAGGTGCAGTTTGACCTACTAATACAGAGTATTAGAAACCTCTTCTTTTGACTTACTAAAAACTTCTTTCTTCTTTTAATTCATTTAAACAATTAAACCTAGTATGCGAAGCATACAATACCTATATAGAGGTATATTATAATAACAATAACTATATTAGTATTCTTAGTTGTTCTATTTGGTACATTTTAAACTAGCCCCCTTAATTGGGGGCTTTTTATTTCTACTTCCCTTTCTTTTTCTTTCCCTTCTCAGAAGCGTAAATAGCTTGAATCTGTTCTAGCGTATATGTCTTCCCTCCAGTAGTTCCTTTCTTCTTATACTTACCATTCTTTAATTTAGTATATGGCATTAAACACTCCCCTCATACCAAGATATATTAGAACTAAAGTTTTGAGCTGCTGCATCTAATGACGTAATACGTAATAGGTAAGTTGTATTAGGTAACATAAATAATGGTTGACCTAAATTAGCACTATCCCCCCTCCCCTGATTAGACGTATTACCTATAGCGAATGCTGTAGCACCTGTTTGTGTACCTACAACAGTTACTGTAGGTGCAGCTAGTAGTTGTATTGTAGAATCCTTATCATTAAGATCATTACAATTATAAACAATAGCTGGGGTTCCACCAGTATAGGTAGGAGTTCTATAGATAGTAGCACTGATACCACTCCCACTACGCCCTATTGTACGCTCAAAGAATACAACAGGTAATGCTCCTGTAATAAATATACTATCTGCATTAGCCCCCGCTGCGAGAGCTGTTACATATCTAGAAGCGTTAAACACTTTAGATTCTTTTATCCCCGTTTGTATAAGCGTACCACTCTTAATACCCTTCAGTACATCTTCATTAAATCCCATATATTCTCCAAATAAAAATAGGCCCACTAGGGGCCCATAGATTAAGAAAGAACAATAGCAGTAATTACACCGTTGACTACAGTAGGTATAAACTTAGATACATATGTACCAGTTACAGTGCATGTAACAGCCACTGTACTGTTTACACCAGCTGTGGTTGCTGGTAGCTTAATATTAGTTAGAGTTGAACCTGATACTGTTGCGGTGCCTGTAGCTATAGCTGCACCTGCTGAGTTTACTACAGCTACAGAAGCGCCATTAGTAACTGTAGGTGGAAGAATAATAGTACCTTTAGCTAAGCCCCCGTAATAATCATTCATGGCTTCCACGAAGTTTTTCTTAGTTTTACCGGACTGGAGGCTGAAGTAGGCAGCTGCTGCTGGGGCCCACGCTTTGAAATTCTTACCGGTAACTGTATTAAACCATTTTGTAGCTGGAATACGATAGTTTGGCATTTTTAATTCCTATTAGAGTTATAAAATCATTTCTTCTTCTTACGTCCACCAGTACCTAAGTTCTTAGCGCGGTTAGCGCCTTTACTCATTACTCGTAGATTCTTAGAGGACTTGTCACTGGTATTGTGGTTCTTATGGTCTACATCCTTCCCATCTCCTTTCCTAACCTTCCCTGCTTTTTCCATCTTCTTCCTAGAAGCGTTACGTTGAGCACGTCTCTTCTTCTGTTCAGGAGAGCTGTTATACTTACGCTGTCTCACGCTATCTGGCTTAGCAGAAGCGCTTTTCTTTCCATCACCTGCCATTATAAACCCTTATTGTTTTAATTAATGCGTTATGTTTTCTATAACAATCGTTATACATAATACGCCAATTCTTAGCCTCTACAACTACCTCTGCACCTGTTGTAGCTGTCCACATAGGCAGTTTAGTACATTCTTGTAACAAGCTCTCATCAATCTTTGGCTTCAACACCGTTGATGATTGACACCCCATCAGCGTCAAGGCAGACATTGCTATACACAGTACGAGTGAGCACTTTAACAATTTTCTTTTCATTCTCTTTATCTCTTAGATACTCAGCCCTACCTTCTGCTAACATATCTTGTACAATAGGGACAGAAGCGTCTTCCTTCTTAATAGTCTCTGTAATGCCCTTAGAGAGCTTCTGATAAGAACTAGTACCTTCGTACCACCCTCTCACCATAAACCCCGCTATGAGGCATACAAGAGCTAGAATCAGTATTTCCCTGTTAGACATACTCTCTCCTCTTTACTACGCCTATCTACAAGACCATTTAGCTTCACTTTACCTGCATACACCCACTTACCAAACTCATAACACATAGCTGTTGCCTGACCAGCGTTAGCTTTCTTAGCTAAAGTAGAAGTACGTAAGTTTCCACAACCTACATTGAAAGTGAAACTAACAATACTATCCCACTGTCCTTGTGTGAAAGATGGGCTCTTAGGAATATAAGCTTTTACACATTGTTCAGCCACCTTGATGTCTTTAACCCACCTAGCAGCAATCTCTTCATCTGTATAGAGCTTATTCGTGTCAATAGGGCCATTAGTGGATCCTACGCCATAAGTTAGAACATCAGCTGGGCACTTATAAGGGTCACGCCTACAACCCTCTGCATTACCAATCAACTCCAATCCCACCTTACTGGTTTTAATCTCCCCACCATATGTACCTAATACCACAGCTATAATAGCGGGGATGGCACACACCACCCCCTTCTTGGTATTATTCATTATTCCCTACCTTCGAGTCTCTTTAAGCGCTCATCGAGTCTACCCATAATAACGTTGTTATCTGACATAGTTTTGTTTAGTTGTATTAACACTTCATTAGTTTTATTATCTCTACTCTCTAAAGAAGCAACTCTATAGTCTATCTGGTCAACCTTAGAAACACTAGCAGCATAAATACCTATACCACCACCTACCATCCCCATACAGGTTAACGCTATACTAATCCACCCTTTTACATCCGTCATTAGTCCACCCCGTAATATTTAGCTTGCTGCTTATGTAATTTCTCAGCATACTTATCAGCTGCATCTGGGGTTTTAAACATACCTAGGTGTTTACCTGTCTTGTAATAGGTGTCAATAGCTTCTTGGTCAGTCATTATCTTACCGGAATCACTAACCGTAGGTACTAATACCTCAACCCCCAGTTCCTCATCATTAAATGACATAGATCTAACTGTGCTGATAGAGCCATCTTCATTTTTTACCTGAGGGCGTTTAGTTAAATCAATATCACCACCACTTACCATCCCATCTTCTGTTGTAGGGGTGCCGCCAAAACGACTTGTCCAAGCTTCCCCCTCAGACTTTTTTACCTTAGCCGCCTGTGCTTTCTGCTCTGGCTCCCCCTTAACACCGAAGAACTGAGGTTCATACTCTTCCAGTTTTTTCTTAACTGTTGTACCTTCTAAATTAGCCCCCATCTTAGCTAGGCGATTAATCAATGTTGCTGTCTGCCCATTAAGACGTTTAACCTGCGCCTGCACAGAAGGATTACGTACAGCAGAAGGAGCTGCAACAAACACTACACCAGCATCTGTAAACTTATATGTAATAGCGCTATTAGCTGCACCTTTAACTACAGGGCCTTGGGCGAAGGAGCCAGCATTAGCCATTGTAGGTGCTTCAGAGAAGCTCTTATTAGGAGCTAATACCTGCGCTTTTTCCCATTCAGCGGTAATTAACGGGACTACCTTATCTTTGTATTCACTCTCCATTACAGAAATAGCACCCGTAGCAGCTTTATCATCAAGCTTAACGTTGCCAGTAGAAAGCATAGATTTAAAATCATCGCTAGCAAGGAATTCAGCTGCTTCATTAAGCTGTACCGGACTATCTACGGCAGCAGAGAAGGCTTGAATACCGCTTAGCACACGGTTTACGTTAGTGTTAAGTGTAGCTGTACCTTGTTTAAGCTGCTCAGGATTGAAATAACCATCCTTAGAATTTAAGTCCTTATTCATACTCTTAAGGCCATCAAAATAACTCTTAACACCTTCTTTATCGCTAGCTGTTTTAGTCATTACCATAGGGGGAATTTCTTCAGGGTCACTCCCCTTAATAATATGCGCCATAGCTGATGGATTCTGTGACAAGTAGTTAGATACAGTGATATCACCACCAACAGATCGTAGACGTCCTACTTGCTGCATAACAGGGTCATTAAGCGCTTTAAGCTGGTCTTCTTGCTGTGCCCTAGCTATATGACTCTTACCCGCTTCTTCTGTAAGTTTACCTGAGCCAATCTGTTCATGCAGGTCTAACTGACGTACTAGAGATGCTTGAACATTATCAATATCACCAGCAGAAGCACCCGCTTTACGCATCTGGTCACTAACACTATTCACTTCAATCTTAAGGCGGGCCATCCCTTCTAGATAGGCAGCTTGGTCAATCTTACCCCCCTTAAGATCTGTAGCTAGTTGCTCAGAGCGTAAACCTAATTGACCTCCGTAGGTAGCCCCCATAGAGAGAACATTCTTATTAAGCGCTTCTTGGTGTTGTTGCTTCTGGAGTCTAGCTACCTTCTCTTGACGGTCTAACAGGTCATTTTGAATACCAAGTTTAGCACGCTGTACGCTTAATACAGCGCTCTGTGCTTGAGCATTCTCCTTAATCATATTAAGACGATTTACTTCTACCTGTTGTTGTTTAAGCAATGCCCTTCCTTGCTCCTTAACAGCGTCAGGAGAGGACTGAGTATACATACCCATACCCATAGCTTGCTTATCTAGGTCTGTGTTCACCTTGTCCTCTACAGAGCCTTCTGTGAGGCCCTGCCCTACAACACCGCTCTCTACAGCAGCTGTATCCTTATCAAGCTTTACAGCTAGGTCTGGATATAGATTACCATACTTCAATCTCTCAGCCCTTAATCTACTACCAGCCTCAGACTGAGATATTTTACCTTGCATCACTGCATCACTAAGAGCTACCTTAAAATTACCGTAAGTGGATATAACCCCATCTTCTCTCTGCTGTAATTTCTGTTGTGCTTCAAGTTTACGCCTATCTTGCATTCCCTGAGCAACATCACTACCAATACCTGAGAATAGATTGGAGACACCTTTTAATCCAACAGCGGTGGACGTATCCACCACCGGTTGTTGTACTTGTAAGGCTGTTTGCCCCTGTTGAGAGGCATAAGCTTCTTCAAAATTTGCCACTTGTTATTCCTTTTCTTTAGAAGTTAGAGATTTGTGTAACTCTTTAATCTCTGCTTTACCTTCTGGAGTTAAAGAAGGGTTAGCGTCAACTAGCCGATTGAAATCATCAGCCTTCATTACACCCATCCCCTGCATCATCAACTGACCAAACTTATCTTCTGGGCTAGTGAATCCTTTACGGAATTCATTTAGATACGCCTTATATGCTATAGGGTCTTCTTTAATAGCATTAGATACGTAGTTACCTATAGCTGTACCGTATTGGAACTGCTGTGGGTCTCCTTCAGACATGAACACTTGTTTACGTACAAATACAGCTGCATCTTTACCCGCTTGCTCGCGTTCCTTAGTCTTCTCTTTAGCACGGAAGCTCTCATCACGAAGCCGTTTAGCGTCCATAGTAGATAAGCCTAATAACAATGCATACGCTTCAGGAGTAGATACATTACCATCCTGTACTTGACCTCCTGCTCCATAGAGCTTACCATAACGTAATGCCATATGAGACTTCAGTAGGTAGCTGTAACCAGAAGCTAAACTGGCTGTGGCTGTCATAACCTGCATAGCTGTTGTTGGATTAGCCTCCGCATCATCAACTACACCTAACCACTTACCTGTTACACGGGCTAAATCAGTGATACGCGGGTTAGTACCAAACAACATAGAACCAGCAGGAGAACCAGAAATAATACCACCAAGCCCCTCTTCACCAATACGCGCTACGAAGTCAATCAAGCCATATCCATCAAATGGGTTGAAGCTAGAGAAATCTATCTCAGTATCTTGTCCAGAAGCTTTAGTCAACATGTAGTTGGCACCAGCTTGGAACAACCCACCTTTAATAGCTTCCTTCTGAGGTTCATCTAGTCCCTCTAGTAGAGGTGACATGTAGTTGTCAATCAACTCGTCAGGAGCACCATACAACAAGGTTGCTGTAGCTGCCACTTTGAAGCGGTCACTCTTACTCAATGTCCTATTGAATGCTAAGAGAGTCATTGCTTTATGTGGAACTTGTAAGAACTGAGTGATTAAGGCTACGGAGTTACGCTCATATGGCATCTGACCTGCTCTATCCATATTGAATGTAAAGTTACGACTTTCAGCCATTGTCTTCTCAATACCAGCCTTGTCCATAACACGACCATTCTTAATGGCCTTGTCATAGTGAGAGAGGAAAGAAGAGGCAGATGAGTTGAACTCACCTAGGTCAAAGCCAACCTTACGACTATACTCAGCAATCTTACGTGCGCCAGTACGGGCCTGTCTTAAACCGGTCTTAGCACGGCTCTTGAACATATCGTCTACAATACCATCGAAAGCTTCTCGTGCTAGCGTATTCTGTGAAATACCCGCTGCAATGTTACTACGGTCTAACGCGTCCAACATCTTAGCGGCTTCAGCTTCTGTCTTACCAGAGGCGGCTAGAAGGGCCTTAGATGGCTTCATACCTAAATGGTGCCCATACACTAAGAACATGTCTGGGATTAAACGTGTAGTTACGTAAGAAGCGTTATGCGCTAATAACAAACTACCTTGGGCACTCTGTAGCATCAGCTGGCGTAATGGGGACAACGCAATAAGGAAAGTGTATACAGCTTTCTTACCAACCCCTGTAATACCAGCACCCTCTGTAGCTGCACGAATAGCTTCCTCTGCTTTAGAGAAACCTTTCGCACCTACACCGTCTGCCATAGCGTGCAACAAGTGTTTAACTGAATCATCTAAGGCGTTCCTATAACCATGTTCAATACTACGAATATAATTATACGCTGTTCGAGCATCACCCGCCATCTTACGACTAGCGTAGTCTTCAGCATGAATTCCTGTAGCTGCTTCTGGAAATCTGCCCTTCTGAGTTAATACATCTCCGTATTGAGCAACAAACCGTTGTTTCTGTGCATCGATAACGTCACGCATAGCTACACGATCTGAGATGGAGCGGATGCTCCTAACCATACTTTCTAGAGGGGTTTGTATATTAGCAGCATCCATAGGATTCATGTCGTTAGCGCCTGTACTGTCTTCTAGGCGTAATCCACGAACACGTTGACTACTACGACCACCAGCATGGTGAGAGTCAAATACACTGTCTACGTTGATATCCCGATTCTTCTCGGCACGTACAATGTACTCCGCTCCATCTGTCTTACGTAAACGCTCAGCCATTAAGTTGGCATCTTTCATATTACCAGCTGTACCAACCGCTTTAGTAATAGACTTACCATTCTTATCCACAATCTTCTTGTCAATGAAATGTGGGTCTGTATAGCGTACTGAGTAGTAGCCCTTACGATAAGATAGTGCTTTATCGTTGTCATTAATAGCGCGTAAGTAATGACCATCTGGACTATTATAATGAACAATGTTTTCTACAATCTCATCATCAATATTCATATGAGAACGCATCTTACCTATGCCACTACCGCTCTTGTAAAGCTGTTTAAGCTCATCATCAGATAAGTCAACCATACGTGCTAGGTCTGGGTCATAAGCCCGTACATGACCTCCTAGAGAGCTTTGGCTTAAGGGTTTAACAAATAGACGTGTGTCTGTCTTACCATTCTCCATAATCTGATAACCGCTATTACGAAGAGAGGTTTTCAAATCCATATCATCTAATTCAAATATAGTATCCTGAATACGACGAAAGTCCTTGAACACAGCGATTTCATTGCTATCATATCCCTTACCTTTAAGGTAGTTCTCTGTTAGTTCCTCACTACGTAAGTTAGCGTTGATGAGTTCATCATTAATAGCACGTTGACGCTCAAACTTCATTCCACGGAAACGCTTACCCATCTCAGCTGCTGAGCGTAAGAATTCACGTTGTACTCCAGCAGCATTACCGAGAGCAGCTGTAAAGCTATGAGTAAGACGTGGGTCTAACATACTCTGTGGGTCTAGTAGATGTTGTTGTAGACTACCGTTAGAACCTGTAGAACCTAAATTGGCTCTATCAAACCAGTTGTTCTTAACTGTATACTCTTCTAGCGCATCTACATCATCCATGTTAAATCGGTAGTTGTAATCCACTTGTACTAATAGATTATCACCACCCTGTTCACCTACTTTTAGCGGTACATAGTCGCCATTCTCATACTTCAATACTTTCAGATTATCAGAAGTAATCCCATATTTACGCATAGCGAAGGCTGCTTGGGTAATAGCATCATCTACAGAGCCAAACCCACCGTTAGCTGGGCCATAAATCTGAGACATCTTCATGCCACTATCCGTAGCTTGTATAGAGCTCATCTCAGCTCTGTTAGTAAACCCCACTACGTTCTGGAAATCATTAACTACGTTAGCTTTAGCTGAAGCTTTTTCAGCGTCAGACATATATGAGAAACCCACATCATTAACACGAGCTAAGATAGAAGGCTCTGTTTCTAAGCCTACTGTCATATCATGTACACGCTGAGGGTTGTACACCTTACTAGGAACACGTCCACTCTCTTCACCAATAACAGGTAGAACATCACCTGCAATAGCTTGGTCACGTGTAGTACCATGAGTAGTAAGAGCTGCATCACCTGTAGTATCCACATCAGCTAATGCATGTAACTGCCTAGCTTGCTCTGGATTAACGTCCTTAACTGTCTGGGATACAGAACTAGGTTGGACATCAGAAGCTACAACACGTTTAGCCCAAGCATCTGCTAACTCAGAACTGCCAAGAGAAGATAAACCTTTACCTAAACCCGCTGCACGTTTGAGCCCTGAGATTAAACTACCAACAACCCCAGCAGCATCTAGCGCTTCAAATGCGTTATCCACATATTTATCACCTGTAGTGTATGCACCTGATTCTGTCATAGTTTGTAATTCAGCTAGACTAGGCGCATCCATACTATCTGGTAGTAATATACTCTGACCATCTTCTTCCAACGTACTAACAAATCGGTCTACAACCGCTTGACGTTGTGCTAGTGGGAGCCTATTAAACACATCAGCCCTGTCTTTACGAGAAGAACCGGGCATAACAGCACGCTTTAATGTATCAACAAACCCAGAACCATAGGTTTCATCAAACTTCTTAGCTCGCTCTGCTTCCTTAAAACCTGTCATTAGTGGAATAAAGGCTTCTACAGCAGCTACAGCACCTCCAGTAGAGGCACTCTCTTTCTGTTTCATCTCATTGTAAACTTGTTGCATCTGACCTTGATAAGCTAATACATTACCAATAGCGGCCCCTAGGTAGTCACGCTGCTTCTCACTCTCTAAAGATTCCCCTTTATTTGGAGCAGCAGCTGAACGTGTAGCCACCATATGTTTGACACCTAAGTCTGGGGAATCAGTGTTATTAGCATTCTGGAATGCAGAGAGCTTAACATCATCTGGGACTGTGGTATCTAATAGTATCTCACTCACTGTACGCTTTCGAGAGTATACCTCTTGGGCGCGAGTTGTAGATGTTATTTCATCTTCCTTTAAACTAATACCTTGGGTATTACGCTCATCTAATATTTCATTATAAGTATTAAGTGTATTATCTGGATTACCCTCTAAGAGCGCCACATGAGCAGCAGCGCTCTTATTAGAACCTACACTAGTAATGGGCGCTGCCACTTGCTCTGACACGAGAGAATTCATATCCACTGGAGCAGTGTCACCCATTAAACCTTCAAACATGTCAGACATTGTATTTCCTATTTTTTAGGAGTACCGAAGATACTCTGATAACCCGCTTCAATTGATGAGTAGCCACCAGCAGCATTAAATAACTGAGAACCGATTTGACCAATACCTCCAGCTATCTGTCCCTTTAACTGTGCATCCGCTGCTCTTTGATTAGCGCTATTAATACCTTGGATTGCTGTTGATTGAGTAGATGAGTTAGCTTGTGCTCCAGCTGTACTAGTAGCTAATGCACTAACTGAACCTGTTTCACCTGAACTTCCAGATACACCTGTATTAGTTGAAGACTGTATAATTTGAGCTCTTTTAATGCGCTCTTCTCTAACAGCCTGCCTACGAGCTTCGGAATCTTGGTTAGTTTGTGCTGCTGCACTTATAGCAGACGCTTCTTTTTGTGCTGCTGCTGATTTCTTGGCAGATTTAGATTGCTGGTCAGCGCTATACACGGTAGCTGCTGCACCTACAGCCGCTACAATAGCTGTTATCGCACCTACACCTATTTCAATTCCCATACATATACCTCAATTTCTCTATCACCTGATTTTACACTAGATACATACTTACCATTAAATAGTTTAACCCACCTACCATTCTCTGTATAAGTGAATATAAAGTCCCACCCCTCTAAATACACATATTGTTTCACTAACTCAAAAGCAGCTCTAATATGTTTTATTACATTATGCGTATTCTTTTTAACGTCACAGTGTAAATAAAAATTACCCTCTATTACCTCTCCTGTGAACTTAAACTCATCAGTATCACATAAAACAGTATTGAATCTCATTATACAGTCCCATTAACAGATAACAACATAGACCACCCAATCAGATTAAAATCTTTATATGGCTCTGTCTTAAATAGGAGTGATAGAACTTTACCCCTACCCCTAAGTTTATTTTTAGTTACAACAACAAGATTACCATCATTAAACTCACTAAATGCGTTAGAGGGAGTCCAATATCTGTTATGACGATAGGCCTGGAATTCAGGGCCCCATTTACCAGATTCTTCAGAATTAGACCAATCCCACATAGATCTTATTTTTATAGAAGATTCATTAACAGGAGAGAATGCAGGAGTAAAACCTGTTTCAGTTTTATAACTATAAACTGTTAAATAAGGAACCTGTTTATCTCTTTGGAAATCCCCACCACCAGACCATCCAGTAATCATATGAGCAGCCGCATCTATACCAACACCATCAAGGCTGTACCAGTCCCTGAATTGTATATTATTATAAGATGCAAATGTTATTTTTATTGTTCCTGATGTATTAGTGACCACAAGATAAACCAATTCTGATGTAGCACCTAGTTGTTGTACGGAACTAACAACCACAGGGTCTCCGCTATTAACAACAGGTACGCCATTATAGTAAACTTCATCTACAAATAGATTAGTAGAAAAAGGGGGCACTTTTACTATACCAACTGCTCTAGGTAAACTAGTACCAGTAAACTGACCTATTGTATTAGTGTAGAAAGCTCCTATACCTATATCAAGTATTAACTCTTTATTAGGTGCTGTATCACCAATCCTATTTACGTATAACCATCTAATCCTACGCTCATACGCATCATAAGCACCGTACACATTAGCTTTGTAAACAAAATCGATACCATCAAAGAAACGTTGTATGGTGGAATTAGTTAGATTAACCGCTTGCCAATCACCAAACTGATTAGGAGATACGTGATATATACCATCATCACTCCAATACATGAACGTATTATCTACCAATACAATTGAGTTAGGTGCGATACTGCCATGCTCTGTAACTTTTGATGTTAAGTAGTTAGTGGCACTAAATCCATAATTACTACCACCAGTTATTTTCCAGACACCATTTTCAGCTATAACCATAAGAGCATCACCAACGTTAACCATCTGTTGGATGTTGTAAGCTCCGTCTAAGCGTAAGAAACCACCATCTGTAGCTACTAACTCAGGAGTCTTAGTTGATGTTGGGTCTCCTTCTTGATAACAACTATAGATATCAGATATATTACTAACTAATTTACTGAATAGTATGTATGAGGTCATTCTAGGTGAAAGAGAATCTCCACCAATCAATTGTGAAGAAAAACCGCCATACCAAACCCTCCCAGCAAAACCACCTAATACTGTAGCTCCACCGGGTGTAGTATCTTGTGGAAGTGTAGATACTAGTGTTGTTAGTTGCGGATAAATAGATTGAAGCTTCGTAACCTCTTCTAACCTACTTGTACCACGTTGTAGCGCATCTATAACAAAATAACCCATTGGGGCTAAGTTAGTACCTAGTGGGTTAATGAAAAGGTCGTCAGCATTAAAACGACTTGATGTTTTATCACCAGCTGCCTGAGTATTAGGATAATATACGGGGGTTAACGAATCAGAGTTTGATTGGTATACACCAAATGAAGATTTAAAACCAGTTACTGTATCAGCTACAACATCTAGATTAGCAACATACCTAGGCTCTGCCCATGTTTGATTTCTTAGATTATAGGTGTGAGCAGAAGTCGTAGTTGATGGTCTAATGGCTAGGCCAGTACCTTCTCTTAGATTAGATGAGATGATGTCTTGAACACCAAATAAATCCCTTACTTTAAGGTAGTTTGATTCTAAACTAAAGATACTACCGTCATAAGAGAGGGTTGTCACTAGACGTTGACCGGAAGCGATTACTAATATACCATCTACGTTAGTTATAGAAAAACGCTGTTCGGGATTAGCTCCGGCTATAGTAGTATTATATAATAAAGATGAAGATAAAGGTGTAACTGTAGAATCTAAAACAAGAATTCTATCCCCTACCTGTGTAACTAAAAACACCTTATCTGAGAAGCCACCGGGATTCTTCCATGTAAAAGAGAATGTAGCTATATTATTTATACCGGTAGATGATGGGGTTAATGTGTCTATAATACTATAATCACTTTCAAAATCTAAACCACGTCTACGTCTACGAGTACCATCTTTATTTAGGATGAAGTTTGTTTCTTCTATGGAGGCGTTTTCAGGGAAGGACATAGGGCTAGCTTCTGTAACCAACCCTTTAATATAAGATGTTACCTCAACTGCCGTTAACTGATTCGCCATTAGGAACACCCTTCTTAATTAGATACGCATCTATATCCCGCTTAGCAAAGATGGCAGCTGTATAATTACCTGAGAGGTCGCGTGGTAATGCGCCCTTACCTGAATTCATGATACGCTTCAAACCAAAAGTACCATCTGATAGGATGCGATATCCCTTATAATCTTCCATTAGTTATTCCTATCTTGTCTGAATGTTGGGTTTCGTTGTGTCTTATTACTACGTCTACCATAATTACCGTAGCCTACACCACCTTCTACTCTCCATGCTTTACGACTTAACCAGCGCTGTTGACGTGAGGCTTCTTGCTCTGCCTTCTGGTCTACCATCTGCTTAAGTTTAAACATAGCCTTAGATTTACTTTCCTCTACCAGCGCTATGAAAGCTTCTTCAGGGAGGTCTGGGATAAAAGCGTCAAGTTGTTGCCAAGCTGGAGTTACAAAACCCATAGCTTGCACCTTAGACGTTTGTAACGTATCATCTACGTTTTTATCATAAGAGTCAAATACTATTGTATTATCATCAAAAGAGGTATATAGTGTAGGGGGTATGTCATTACGAATTAATAACTCAATACCTGTTGGGTCTATAATTACATCTATATTATCAGCAGTGTTATTAAAATTGTTAGTGCGTCTTAGGAAAGCATCTGGGGTTGTATATCGAATTGGTTGATAACGTTTACGCGGTTCATCTAAACGATGTACATCATAGTTTATAAATATAAGTTCTTTTACCAATTCAGGTAGGTACATATGTGTAGGAAGTGCTGTAGTATTAGAGGAGGTAAAGTTAATCAGTTGCCGTGTATGAGGCCAATTACGATTAGATAACATAGCGTAGTAAGTAGTTCTTACAATCTGCGCTACTTGTTGACTCTCAATAGTATCGTCAATACTATTAACAATATCACCATCCATATCTGACAAAATATCTTGTACTATATCTAGTAGAGTCCATTTCATATTAGACTCCCACTACTTGAATCATAACTGTTTGGGTAGTACCTAATGTATTAGCAGAAGCACCTAGAAGAACCACAGCTCCTGTAGCTACGGTGTTAGACATTGTAGCTAGTGTAGCAACAGCAGTAGTTCCAATAGTGTTACCAACATTAACAACAACAGGTATAACACTAAAAACTGTTGTAAAACCACTAATAGCCAAACTCCATAAACCAGAAGAAGCCACTACTGAATAATATTGTGTACGTGGTGTAATTGATACCGCAGAAGGGTTTAATACTACAGGTCTGTTTGTTATATTACTATACCCTATAAAACCAAAAGTAGTAGTTCCTGTACCTGTAGCGATAGGTACTGTGTTAGTAGCGGCTAATGAAGCTCCTTTTAATTCATGAAGGGCCGCCTCAGGTAATGCGCTGTGTTCAACTGCCATAATAGCGTTCCTTAGAAATAAAAAAGGCCCAATTAAGGGCCCTTTGGGTTTAAGCCACTACAATACTGTTGGCTGTATGTAAATACTTAACAATTACTACGTTACCTGCTACACCGCCTGTGACAACAATGGCACCTGATGTCTTAATAGGAGCAACTTCAGTAGCAGCTTGAACAGCTACACCACCAACGGTGATTGCTGTAACGTTAGTTGGTTTAGTAACACCAGTAACCACTGCTCCTGCTGGTACAACGATTGGACTCACCAGTGCATCAGCACTCCAAATCCATACAGCTTTACGCTCTACACCATCAGAAGGCTCAAAACCTTTTGTAGCGCCTGTATCACGAGGGCCATAAAAGTTATTAACACCTAGACCTGCACTATTTTCAAAACCCATTATAAATTCCTTTAATTAGTAGTTGACAGCAGAAGTGATGATTACACCCAAGGTATCTAAGCGCTGTGCGCCAATACCATAACGACAGGTAGTAACAAACTCGTCACGACGCAGGTCTTTATTACGTTCACCTTCTGTCTTAGGCTGACGACGCCATGCAGCCATAATTGGTTTAGTCTGGTCGTCAGACACACACATAGCCAAGTTAGCAACAGCAGAGGTTACAGAGGTAGTGCCATCTGTGAATGTACCACGAGCCAGACGATTAGATGTGATTACGTCAAAACCAAACAAGGTCATAACGAAGCTCATACCTCGTGCTAAGCCATCTCGAAGGATAGACTCACCGAATGGTGTAACGTCATGAGTGATTGTTACTAAACCATTCAGCGTAGCTTCTACAACAGGGTCACAGATGAATACACGACCCTCAGAAGGAACGTTAGCTTTATCAAATGCTAGTCGCATAGAGATAAGGTGGGAGAGGGAGAATACGTTATTTGTTTCTGTAGAAGAGATACGGTGTGCAAAGCCGTTAATCAGGTTAGGGCCAGATTGGTTCTGAGCAGCATTACCTACTGCCAAGAAATCAGTTTCAAAGCTTTCCTGAATAGCACGAGTAGATTCAACACCACGTTGGGCTGCTAACGCTTCAATTTGACTACCATCTTCACGAAGGTCGTCAGTAATAAACCAAGCATCACCTTTCTGCTCTGTGATGGTCAAGGTTACGTTACCGGTTTCAATTGGGTTGTAAATCAGAGGGGTGTCTTCTGCTGCTTCTTGGATGGTTACAGAACCCACAGTTTTAATGTGGAGAGTAGTACCAGAACCAAAGTCAGAGACGTTACGATAAAACTGTTGACCAAGCAAACCATCATGCAGATTTAGCAAGATAAACTGAGAATATTGCTCAGCTTCGATAAACGCTTGGGTATTCGTAGTTAAGTTAGCCATTTATAAGTAAATCCTTTATTGTTCTGTAAAGCCGTTATCGGCCATAATTTTGGCTTTAATCTGCCGCATAAAAGCAATTTGGTCTGCGGTAGAAGCGCCTGATAGGAGTGATTTCACTGGACGTTGTAGCGCGTCCTCTTTCTTTTGCATCGGTACACTAAAACTAGAACTAACCGGTGAAACCATTTTGGTTGTTGCTGCCTGACCAAATAAAGCTAATGCTGCTGCTGGAGAAGTAGCTGCAATATCCTTAATTGCTTGTACGCTAATACCTAGTTCAATAGACTTCTGGTTTAATACCTCAATAGCCTTATCGCCGTATTTACCAACCAAAGTTTCTTGTACTTTATTAATATTAGCATTAGCTACATTTAACGCATCACGCTTAGCTAAAATACCTAACACGGCGTTCTCATCTAAACCGCTAATAGAAGGGGTTTCCTTAACTACGGGTTGTTGCTGAGCTGCTAACCGTTCTACCGTCTCTTCCACTGTTTTACGCTTCTCTAATTCAGCTTTCAATTGAGCAAGTTCAGCTTCTAATGCAGACTCTTTCTGCTTAAGCTGAGGAATATACTCTTGTGACGCTTTAAGAGATTGTAAAGCAACTTCTACAGATTGGTATTTAGGTTGACCTGCTTCATTCTTTATTTCCGCTAAGAGGGTATCATAGGGATTTGAAGAAGTAGTCGTATTTTCTACAACCTGCGGTTGGGTAACTACAGGTTGTTCTGTTGCAAATATATCAGTCATAATATTCCTATTTCTTAATTGGTATTAAGAAGAGTGTTTAATTAAGTTATTAGATTGAATTGGGTCTCATATGCGAAGCATACATAGTATATTATATATCTCTTATATACTAATTAACCTCTAAAAATGAAAAAAGTTACTAATTTCTTCATTATTCATCTTCCTTACCTTCGGTTAATAGAGATATAGCTTCTTTTAGCGCTCTCATATAGCCTAAGCTATCTGCTTGCCTCAATGCCCAGCTAGGAGAGGTATAGGAGCTCTTATTAAGGCGCTCCCTAATCTCACTATCTACTTTCTCTTCTAACATCACTACAAGCCGCTCACGAAGGATATGAGCCTCTTTAAAATGTAATGCTATCTCCTTTGGATTCTTAGAGCCTTTAGTCCATAATGTTTTCATAGAACAGCTCCGGGGCCTGCTGGCATAGTTTGTTCTACTTGTAGGTCTTCCTGTGCCTGATTAGCTAGACGACTAGATTCTTGTGATTCAAAGATAGCAGCATTAGGTTTAAACAAGTTATACCCAGATAAACCTGTTACATCTTCAATTAACTTAGTAAGAGAAGAACGCTGTAAGTCAGGTAATACAGATTGCCATAATGGACTATTAGCAACACCAATTAAGTTCTGTAAATCCTGTGCTTGTTTAGCGTAATGTCTAGCACCTACAGGACGTAACTTACCTGATGCTGTAATATCTGATTTAGTAATATTAATAAATTGTTCTACACCTAGCGTATCATCCATAACACGGATAATATCAAAACCATCCATTAAGCGTTTAGATACTTCTAACATAGCATTAAGAATAGGTTCTAATAATTCTACTTCATATTGAGTAATCTTTTCTTGGAAGATACGACCAGCAGCATTTTGGAGTTGTGTTACTTCTGTAGCGGTCTTTTCTCCCGGTGTACGAATACCCATAGCCTCACGTGGAGCACCTGCATATAACTCCATACGGTCTTCTAATTGGATAATCTCTTGTCCTGCTGCAATAATACCTTGTAAATCTACACTCATTGGTTGCACATCACTTCCACCTTCATCAATATGTATCTCTTGTTTAGGTGCCCAAGTGAATGCTTCTACTTCACCAATAATCTTCAATGGAGGGTGAACAACCAAATCCATTGCGTCAGCTTTAAGGTTATTAAGGTGGTCAATTCGATATTGCATACCAACTAAGTTATCTAATGGCCCCATAGCCCATAGATTATCAGGACGGAAACGCCATCCTACATGATAAATAGGTGCATGTCCAAACCAACTAGGAATATCTTCTGTACGTACAACTGTTTGACGGTCTGCTACTGTAACAACTTTATTACATTCCATTTCTCCAGTTATTTCATTGTAGAAATCACCAAAGAATTCTAGAACTTCTACATAAGAACCGGTGAAGTATTCATACATACTCCCAAAACCGTCCATAGAGTATCCTATGGCCTTATCGAAGTCTTCCTTATGATATCCACCAGCTGATTTTACAATCTCTTCACGGCGGTCTAGGGCTTTCTTCCAATAAGCTTGGTCAGGGTCTGTAGCAGCCAACGCTTGAAGTTCCCCAACAGATTTAATAGAACGGACAATTTTAAAACTGTCTTTGAATGTAGACGCCAATGGATTAAATACAATGTCAAGAGGAGAAATGCGGTGTACGCGTGGGCCGATATAGTCAGGGATGAGTGTTCCATCTTCATTCTCTTTATAGGTAGATTCGAATGAGACAGTGGCAAAAGCATTACCATAGTCGATATAGTCATATAGTAACTTAGATGTCTCAGTTCGGAAATGACCCTCCCGGCACTTGTTATCCATATAAGTTTTAATAGTATCTGCTTTAGTTTTAATAGCAGAATCTTGGGAATAAGCAACCCATTTTAGCCAATCATCATTAGGAAATAGAGAACTAATATAGTTTGAATGTAAGTTATCCCTAATCTGACAGAGTTTTGGGATAGTTGTAGTGTTCTGCCAAGGTAATGCCCCCACAGTAGTTGTAGTGGTATCAGTAGCAAATACAAAATTACGTAGTTCTGTCCATTCTTGAATTTTAACCATACGTTGGTTATTGTATGTATCCCACAGTGATGTCACCCATTTAGCGGCATTCTCTGGTTGTAATGAGGCGCTTAGTTCAGCAACTTTCTTACTAGTCATTTAAAATCCTATACGCTTCCACCGAAACGAGAGTGGCGAGCTTGTTGTGGTTTAAATAAAGAAATATCGTTATTTCTATTACGCTTTGGTTTAATAGCTATTTCTGTAGCAGATGCCAAACCATCCTTAACATCATCATGAGAGGGACGTGCTAAAGAGAGTTCTTCTTCTAACACCGGAGTATACCCGCCTTTAAAATGCCACATCTGTAAATTCTCATAACGATGTTCTAAAGCAGCCGCTATACGTTCTTCTTTACTACCCTGTGCTCTAGAAGGTCTAAATTCCTCTACAGAAAGCGTCATACCCTCTTTCTTAATATATTCTTTAATATCGTTAACAATAATCTTCTGGGCTACTGTAACCTCTGCACGGAGCTTTTTAAAGGCCCATTTAGAATGTAGAGAAGCTATATGTTTGAAGTATTCAATAGTTCTATCTGTCTTAAATCTGTCTATGTCAAGAACATAAATATTCGAGTCACTGTCAATACCAATAACAACAATAGCTGTATAGTCAGCAGCTTTACTAAGAGAGAATGCGAAGTCAACAGCAGCATATACGTTAAGTCTATTCTCTTTGAAGTACCAAGTTCCCCCTGAATTCCTAAGGTGTCTCTGGTCGTAGTATTGGAATTTATCTGGGCCAATTCGCGCACTCCCCTTATCATTAGGGTCGTTATAGTATTGAGCGAAGAATTGTACTTTATCTACATACTCTGCTCTAATACGAGATAACACCATCCTATCAAATCCAAAAGCTTTACCATCTCCCCTAACAGTACGAGGCCAGATAAATAACCCATCCTGCTCTACAGCGTATTCTTTGATATCCCATACAGGTAGTTTATCACAAATCTCACCATCAGCGTCATACACTTCATATGCTTGATCTTTCCATGTAGCGTAGATATCTCCCGGATGGTAACGAGTACCACATGCCATAGTGAATCCACCGGCATTACGAATAGAGGTAAATTGTGATGCTT
Source organism: Flavobacterium sp. (assembly GCA_051649065.1). Classification (GTDB taxonomy): domain Bacteria; phylum Bacteroidota; class Bacteroidia; order Flavobacteriales; family Flavobacteriaceae; genus Flavobacterium. The sequence goes on from JBOFGJ010000684.1 coordinate 44,985, forward strand.
TCTTAGCTACACTTTCTCTACCATCTTCTGTATACGCATTCTCAGGAACAACTAAGTCGTCACTAACTACTACGTCAGCGTGCCAACCAGTGGTGTTAGTGGTTAACCCAGCTGTAGAGATAGTAGCATCACGTATACCTTCTTTACGTCGCTTAGGATGGTCTACAGAGAGCTTAGACTGACTCCATCGTTCTCTCTTACCCTCTTGTGGATTTATATACTCAGGGAAATAACGCATATATGTATTAGAAGCTAAGATATTCTGTATAGCAAATAACTGTGTTGTAGCTAGTTCAGCTGTAGCGGATGTATATAATATTGTAACTTCAGGATTACGAGTTATTACCCAAGCACACCATGTTGCAACCATATGACTTTTCAAGTGAGCACGAGGAAGCATAATCAATTTATTACTCGATATATCTTCCCCTTGACCATATAAGTTATATTCCTGCATCCACTTGAATATCTCTTTATGTATCTCACCATACATATATCCGGGATTTACCAATTGTGCAAATATGTAGAGGTCTTCAAGAGCGAGCTCTCTTAGCTCTTTAGCCTCTTGAGGCATACGCTCAATACGCTTATACGCATCGGAGAGCCATTGTTCCATTGTTAATACACCTTATTAATACGTGAATAATCGGTAGTCCAGTCAGCAGCTAGGTCAGCAGCAATCTTGGTCTCCCTCTCTATATCGCTCTTAGAAGGTCTACCTGTAGGTTTAACATCCCAACCCTTATCAGCTAACCACTTTGCTGCTTGAAAGCCTTTAGGAGTTGTTGCAAGAGCTTTAATCTGTTGTATAGCCCTAGCTCTAAGTTTTAATTCAAGTTCATAACGCCATTGTTCTACATCTTTAGCTAAACGTTTATTAGCGCATATACGTTGCCAGTGTTCCCAACCTAAAAGATATGTATTAGAAAATGTGTATTCACTAGGGTCTTCTAATTCTAGATACAATCGTTTTAGTGAGGGATAGATTACACCATCTAGTTCATGGTCTTCATCTTTTAATGTATATACTGCCCTTTCTTTATTGTATTCAATTTCTAAGAATAGTCCTTGTGTTAAGGGCATACCATTAGATTTCAATTTAGACTTATCCATATTATAATCTCTTATATCATACTGAAGGGAGTCCCTTCCCGTTTTATCTATTAAGACTGTGGATTAGCCTCAATGCTTACGTTAATACGTGTACTATCGAATGCAGCTCCATTTAAGAAGGTATTGATAAATACATAGTCATTAAAGTGAGTACCAGAGGATAATACAGTTATACCGTTAGCGGTGTCCATAGCTGTGCCAGTAACAACATAGGCTGCTTCCCAACCCATATCTAAACTGAAGTTAATACGGTAGCGTCCTACTGCTAAGCGTTCAATACTAGCTACACCAAACTTACCGTAGATTTGCCCATCAGGAATAAGACCTACACCTGCCGCCCCGTTAAAAGCAGCTGTTACTTTCCTAGCGATGTCTAATCCATTTACTTTAATACGTGGGCCTTTACCTGCTAGATAAGGGGTACCAATATCTATGTTGTTAGCTTCGGGATAACGTAATCGAATATTAGCGCATTCAATCATTACAAAACCTGTTTCTTGGTTTGCTGGGAGTGCTCCACCATTCTCTATCTCAAAAGTATAAGAAGGAGATGCTGTTAATTGAGTTACACCCATTAAGGTGGTTCTAATACATAATGAGAGGTCAATAGGTGCTGTAGTATTACCCGCAAAGGAATTGATACTAATACCATTGAATGTCATTCCTGTACCAGAAACTTTAAATTCCCTAAATGTTGTTGCATCTGTTACGTTACGCTTACAGGAATCTTCTGAATATAGGTTGATAAACACACAAGAAGCACCTGATACGTTGATACCACCACCACCGTTGTTGTCCACTGTAATCAATTCATACGTGTTACTAACAGAGAACTTTGTTACTAATCCATAATCCTGATTAAACATAAACAACAGTTTATAGAACTTACTCGCATTAGTAGCTTGTTTAGTTTCAATAGCGGGTTTACCGAAATTAGTACATGTTAGATTACTATATAGCGCATGTACTACAGCCCCATCATGAACAATAGCTTGTGAGTTAGGATAGGTAGTAAAGTTTGATGTGAATCTTATATTATGGAACTGTGTAAATACAGTGTTAGCCGCAGATGAATAGAAGGCAGCTCCATTCACCTGACATAAGATTAATGATTGATAAGATGAGTTTGTACCACCTACACCCACTAGTTTAAAGGCAGCTGACATAGGTAGGGTAACTACAGTTTTAATACAGTAACCAGCTAACGAATATGGTAAGTGGATATCACCATATGGATTAGCATTAATTACTTTCTGGAAAGCTGCTGCATCATCTGTTACACCATCGGCTTTAGCGCCATAGTTCTGTGGCGTGTTAACAGGCCATCCATTAAGTAAACCTAAGTTAGTGTAACTAGCATTAGGAGACGCCTCAGAGTTTACATGAGGGAAAGCTCCTGTATATACATAGTAATAACCATCAGTGTATTTAACTACATCACGCGCTGAAGTTAATGTAACACTTGTACCAAATGCACCTCTTTTATGATATAGGGATGGAGAATAGTCACTGAATACACTACCCCCATAAGAACTACCTACGAAGGTATCACCAGTGGGGCCACTAACTGAAGCGCCATCAAGTAGATCTACTACCTGAATAGATTTTGTATTAGCTGTGTCTTGTAATGTATCAACTCTTAATGTACTCATGGGGCAACTTCTCCATTAGCTATAGTCCAAAATGAACCTGTACCTATTGTAACTACTTGACCTAAATCAATAGCAACAGTGGGGCCAAATGACCAAGCATTTTTATTATTAGGGATGTTTACGCTATTACTTACACTTTGGTCATGCCAACTAATAACAGAAAAGGCACTAGCCTCTAGTGGAACATTTCCTGTTAACTGTGCTTGTAGATTAGCATCTCCAGATGCTCTAGCATTAATCTCATCTGTTAATTCACTCTTACGTACAGCATCTGTATTAGCAGAGGAAATAGGGAGACCTGTTATACGTTGTTGGTTTGCATTTAATGTCCCTTCTAACGTATCTCCTGTAATATTATAATAACGAGCATCACCTTCAGCTACAGTTAAGAGTGAGGAGGGATTTCCTACATCTGTAGCTGCATTTAATATAGCAAAGCTATTCATATCTAAGTTATTATGCATTTCATTAGAATCACCTACACCTAGGCCATTCCTTCGTAATACATTATTATTTAACTCATCTTCTATCTTTTGGAAATTAGCATTTACAGCTGATATGTTATATCCAGAAGAAACATCATCTAACTCAATAGACATTGTATTATCCTTATTACGCCTTGTCCAACAACTAACGTTGTTGTCCTACGGCCTTTGACTTATTCTCTTTAAGCGTTCCTTTACCGTCGGAGACGTTCTTTATCCTTTATCATCCATGAAAGGACTGGTTGAAACCTTCCTATTGAAACCTAATAATTTCTGTGAGAAAATAAAAAGGGGCAATGCACCTATGCACCATACCCCTTGTCCCCCCTGTACCCCCTCATGTGGATGTATACAGGCTGTACATATATACATAGGGGTGTGTGTCCCACACAGGGGTATATTGACGCCTTCGGCATAGGTATAGAGGAGGGGTATTGTTCTACCGTT
>JBOFGJ010000685.1:0-3185 GCA_051649065.1 Flavobacterium sp.
CACCCCACTTATCGTAAATAATACCTATTAAGTCTTTCAAGTCAGCAATTGAACGCTCTGTAATTTGATAGTCTAACTCCCTAACTGATTGAGAAACTCCAACTAAAAGCAATAAAGAATCTATCTTAGCAAAATCTAACGCCTTTGCATTTTCTTTTACATAAATGTCATCAGGATTAAGTCCATTATTTATTAGATAAACTTTTAATTGCTCATCTGTGAACGTGCCTACTAAAATTCCTTTAAATGCTTCTAAATTTGTCATTACTCTTGTCTGATTAAACCTAACTCTTCACGTCTTTCGTTATGTTCTACTTCTTCTCCTACTGTAACAACTCTTTGTTGTTGTAGGTCGTAAAAATCAACACAAACGAACCATTTACTACTGCTTACTGTTACTTCTTCTTTTGCATCTTCTGACTTTTCGTTAGTTTCTTCTTCTACCACTACATCAGTTGTTTCTTCAACAATAGGTTCAGTAAATAAATTTTCTTTATCTTTTTTACTCATAATGTCATTTTAAAAATAGGCGTCCTAATTAAAGAACGCCATGTTATTATTACGCACTTGTTTTAGTTGTATCTAATGTATAGATATTTTGAACGTTTGAAAGTACAGGTAAACATCTACCTTGAATTGCAGTAAATTCTGCTACTGGATCGTTTTTACCGTATTTAGAAACTAAGAATACTCCACCGTCGGCATCAGTGTACATAACACCTCCCACTCTGTGGTTAAACTCTGCTGTACGCGTCCAAACTAATTTTCCTAACTTATCATCAGTTGTAAGTGTAATTTGACCTTCTGCCCATGCTTGAACTGTTTTGTTAACTCCATTAATTTGTGAAGTAACTGTTCTATTTACAACGTGTACTGTTAATCCTAATTCAGATAGCAAAATTTCTTCTAATGATCTACGTGAAATTAATTGATTAATTCCTGCAAACATCCCTTTTACTTCTGCCGAGTTCATTAACTTAGTGAATGTTTTATAAGTCATAAATGCCTTAGTCAATACAATACCTTTATTCATCGCATCAGCTACTCTATTCGCTAAATCTGTGTAAGGTGTTGCACCTGCTCCACTCCATGCAGTAGAAGCGTAACCTCTATTTTCGAATTGATAGTCACACTCAAAACTAACTCCTACGTTATCTGCATCAGTTACGCTTGCTTTACCTTTTGAAAGAGCCTGTAAAAATAAGAACTCATTTCTTAATAAACCTCCCTTGATTAAAGTATCAGCATCTTTGAACAACTTAGTTAATAATTCTGTCAATGGCATTCCAGTCATAGCTACCATTGCGTCTAAGTCTTGCAATTGTTGCTCATTAAAATACATCTTATTACCCATTTTAGGTAAGAAACCATTCAATAATGCAACCTTTTCACGGTTCTTTAAAGGTAGTTTTGAGTCTGTAGCAACTACATCTACCATAAAGTTAGTTACAAGCTCGCTAATTGAAGCAAAAGTACCGTTTACACTATATTCTTTATCCAATAAAGTTTGGTGTAAATATGGCATTGTAGCTTCCGGATCAGTATGTTTCTGAACAATAGACAAAATTAGTCTATTAAAAATATCTTGTGAGATTACCCCACTGTATAAGCTTGGTGTCATTCTCTAATTATTTGTTATCGTATGAAAAATAAATTTGATTTAATGCAGTCTTTAATCCTGCTTCTAATGCTGTAGGTATTTTGTAAGGCATTGCTTTTTTGTTTACAGCACCTTGTACCATTACTCCTACTCCACCTCCTTGAGTTACCTTATCTACACTCGCAACTACAATTCCTGCAAACTTGTGATCTGCTGGCAACTCTCCGAACTCTTCGCCAGAAATAGGCATAGGCTTGTAAGTACCTGTCGCATTCTCTCTAATCACAATATGACCTGCTTGAATTGCGTTAGGAGCAAATCCCGTAACGTCTAACACTCTACCACCTTCTAGCGTATAAGTGTTAAGTAAAATAACGATTGAGTCTTTCGATACATCAACGTCATTACCTTTTTTGATTAATTGAATCATCTTTTTTGTTTAAATTTTGTTTGCGATCTCTTTTGCTATATCGTCCGAAATAGTATTGTTTTTACCACTTGCAAACGATGGTTTGTGTTTTGAAGCATCTAACGACATTTGTTCAGCTTGTTGGTTTAAATCTGTTTGTAAAGCTGTAAATTCATCATCACTTAACGAATCTAAAGGCACATACTTCAATGTTGCTTTTAACGACTCAGGTAAGTCTTTCAATGCTTCTGTTCTTGAAACTTTTAAGTCTGCTTTGTTTTTATCAGCATTCAACGCTTTTAGTTCGTCTATTTGTTTTTGATAATCTACAGTTGGTATTTCTTGTGGCGTTTCAACAACTTCTGTTTTGTCTGCATCCTTTTTAGCTTCTTTTGCTCTTAGTGCATCATCCAATCTTGCAATTTCTTTTAACGGATCAACATCTAGTGAATCAATGAAAGTTTCTACACCTTCTTCGTTTTCAATTTTAGATTGCCATTTTTCAGCGTATTGTTCTAAACGCTCGTTAGAAATATTAAACTTGTGTTTTGCTCTAAAAGCTGTAATAATTTTTTGTACCATCCTTTTAAATTTTAGTTTGTCCAAATCTCAATGCTTGAAATATAACACTTTTTTTTTAATTATCCAAATTCGCATAATCTTTCGTATTTACACTTCTAAAACTTTTCTGTAAAAATAAAAATGTGTTACTGTGTGTTTTGATAATAATTATTTCTGTATAATGTTTAGTATATAATATATAAGAATATAATATTAATATATATATAATATAATATAAATATATATATAATAGATATAATTAAATACAACTGTTAATTAATTATTGAATATTCAAAAAATTAACTCTTATTTTGATAATAAAATATAAGAAAAACGTGCGAATTTCATGCGAATTTCGTGCGAATTACGAATTGATGGCTAAATTTTATAGCAATAATAGTTTTTATCTATGCTACAAATAGATTTTATTTATAGTTATGAGAGAGTGTAAAAAGAAAAACGTGCGAATTAGGCACAAAAAAAGCCCTAAAAAGGGCTAAAAAAAATTAAAATAAGAATTATAAAAGAGTAAAAGAGTTATAAACTTGTGGTTTTTTTAGTTCAATACATACTTTATCTACGTACTTTTGAGCTTCTAAAAGTGTATTACATCGT
>JBOFGJ010000686.1:0-12254 GCA_051649065.1 Flavobacterium sp.
GTCAAGAATGTTTTTATGTTAAACCTAGATTAAGCGATAGACATATAAACGAAAAGTTATTATACAAAATAGCTCTGAATTTATGAAAAAAGCATACTGTAGTATGGTTTTAGAATAAATGAAAGAGATATGAAGTAGAAATGCTTTGCAGTATTTGGCTAATGCTTAATCTGGGTTAAATATATGGATTGTACTTGTGTATGCTGAGTTGATTGGAACTTAAAGCATTGCTAATAGATGAAATGTTGTAAAATTAATATTGAAATACATGTCATTAGTATATATAAGGTTTTGGTAGAAAATGGGGCTTTTTGGTTTGTTGTGACGATGAGAAATAAATGAAAGGGATAGTTCTAAATGGTAGAATTAAATTAAGTGATAATGACTAGGAAACAAATAAACTTATTGTGTATCTGTTGTTTCAGTATTTAATATTTTTCTAACATATTAGAATTCAAAGATATATATACTTCTTAGTAAGTCTTTTTACTTTTTATTTTCTAGAATTATCGTTGAAGGTTCATTGGAGTGACAAATAGTCAAATCTTATTACTTATAATTTTCAATATGTTAAAATTTAAACACTGATGTGTGTTATTTGATTTTATTTTTTTGTTTTTTGTTTATTTTTAATAGTTATTATTTGTAGTATTCCTATTTTTAGTTTAATTTGTTAATGTAATTTATTTTTGATCTTTAAAAAAACTTAATCAATACTTAATAATATGTAAAATATTTTGTTAGATTTGTGAAACTAACTAATCAATAATTAAAAATGAAATCAAAGTTTAAATGGATCTTAGTGGGATCTCTTGCTTTTTTAGTGCAAGTGGGTTTTGCTCAAGAAAAGACTTTTAAAGGGATGGTAAGTGAAGGTGGTTTACCTCTGCCAGGTGTTTCCGTGACGATTTCTGGTACTACAGAAGGTACTCAGACAGATCTTGATGGTAAGTACACTTTAAAAGTAAAGAAGGGTGATGTCATCATCTATTCTTTTGTTGGAATGAAGGATATTAAACACATTGTTGGCGGTGAGGCTGTTTACAATGTAACAATGTCAGGTGACGAAGAGATGCTTGATGAGGTTGTTGTTACGGCTTTAGGTATTAAACGTGATAAGAAGAAATTAGGTTATTCATCTCAAGAAGTAAAGGGTGATAACTTATCTGGATCAGGACAAACTAATGCTGTTAATGCACTTTCTGGAAATGTTGCAGGATTACAAGTTACGTCTCCTTCTTCTATGGGAGGATCTGCTCGTATTGTGTTACGTGGTGTAAAGTCTGTAACTGGGAATAACCAACCTCTTATCGTAGTAGATGGTGTGCCATTAGACAACAGTAACTTTGCAGATTCTAACATGCAACGTGGTGCAGGAGGACGTGATTATGGAGATACATCTGCGGATATAAACCCTGATGATATTGAGTCTGTAACAGTATTAAAAGGAGGGCCAGCATCTGCTCTTTATGGAAATAGAGGTGGAAATGGAGTTATCATCTATACAACAAAGTCTGCTAAAAATGGTAGAACTGATATAGAAGTTAATACTGGTCTAAGTTTTGAAAGCATAAACATTATGCCTGAACTTCAGACTTTATATGGAGGTGGATCTTCAAGTAAGTTACCTACAGCTGTAATCGGTGGAAAGACGTATAACATTGCTGAGTACAAGGTTGATGAGAGCTGGGGTCCAAAACTAGATGGTACACCTTATTTACCATGGTATGCATTTGACCCAGAGTTTGGGGATGACTTTATGAAAGAAGTACCATGGCAAAAGTCTAAAAATGATGTGAAGACTTTTTTCAATACAGGGATTACACATAATCAATCTGTTTCTATTGGTAAGTCTTATAAGGACAGTAATGTAAGAATGTCTTTTAGTAATAATGTTACTGAAGGAATTGTGCCTAATTCTAAATTACAACGTAATAATTTTGCTGTAAGTGCTTCAACACAATTAACTGATAAGTTAAAAGCAGAAACTAACTTTAACTATGTTTATACAAAAGGATTTAATCGTCCTGAAGTAGGATATGGAGATAACTCTGTTGCACAAAAGTTCTGGCAATGGGGACAAAGACAGTTAGATTATAATAAATTAAAGGATTATAAATTAGCAAATGGAGACCAACGTTCTTGGAATAGAACTGCTTGGAATGACGGTACACCAGCTTATTCTGATAACCCATATTGGGTAGTTAATGAAAATACATCTCAGGACGTTCGTAATAGAACTTATGGAAATGTTAAGTTGACATACCAGTTCTCTGATAAGTTATATGCTGTAGGTACTGTTTATGGTGACCGTTATAGTTTTACGGTTGAAGAACAAGTAGCAGTAGGTTCTCAAGCAGAGTCTAAATATACTATCATGAAACGCGATGTGTCTGAGTATAACTATGAAGGACGTGTTCATTACGACGATCATTTTGGTGATTTTGGAATTAATGCTTTCGTAGGGATTAACAGAAGTGAAAAACGTAGAGACTATGTATTTGGTACTACAGTAGGAGGATTAGATATAGCTGGGTTATATAACTTAAGTAATAGTGTTTCGGATGCAAAAGCTAGTAATGAGAAATTCCATTCAAGAACTAATAGTATATTTGGATCGGTTAGTTTAAACTATAAGGAATTTTTATTCTTAGAAGGAACAGCTCGTACAGACTGGTTCTCTACAGTTAAAAAATCAGTTACTTATCCATCAGTTACAGGAACTTTCCTTTTTTCTCATTTATTGCCTGAGTTAGATTGGTTATCTTTTGGTAAACTTCGTTTAGGATGGGCTCAAGTAGGTAATGATACTGAAGCATATAGAACAGCTAATTATTACAACCTTGATGGACCGTTCCAAGGGAATCCTACTTATTCTTTAAGTAATACGGCTAACAACCCTGATTTAAAACCAGAAATGATGACTACTAAAGAAATTGGTTTAGAAGCAGCATTTTTGAATAATAGAATTGGATTTGAATTATCATATTACCAAATTGACACAAAAGATTTGATTACACGTGTTCAGTATGATGCTTCAACAGGGTATGCTTATAAATGGAAGAATGCTGGTGATATGAGAAATAAGGGTATTGAGGCTACAGTTAATTTAGCTCCAATTCGTTCGAAAGATTTTTCATGGGATATTACTTGGAACTTCTCTAAGAATAAGAATGAGTTAACTAGATTGGCAGAAGGAGTGGAATCAGTAGAGATTACACGTGCTCCTTTCCAAGTTTCATTACAAGGTAAAATAGGTGAAGCTTATGGACAAATCTATGGAACTAATTACGTTTATGACGATAATGGGAATAAAGTAGTAGGTGCAGATGGTCTATATAAAAAGACTGGTATTCAAGCTTTAGGAACATATCTTCCAGATTATAATATGGGTATTCGCAATAGCTTTAAATATAAGAGCTTTAGCTTAGGTGTATTAATAGATATGCAAAAAGGAGGTAAATACTTCTCTACTTCTCATATGTTCGGAATGTACTCAGGTATGTTAGATAAGTCTGCAGAGAACGATATTCGTGAGAAAGGACTTGTTTTGGATGGTGTTAAAGAAGATGGAACTAAAAATGATAAAGTTGTATCTGGGCAAAAATGGGCTCAAAGTCACTATGGTGGTGTAGATGCACAAAACGTGTTTAATTCTGATTATATTAAATTACGTGAAATTTCGTTAGGGTATGATTTACCTGCAAAATGGATTGGACCATTTAAAGGTATTACAGTTTCAGCTTATGGCCGTAATTTATTCACATGGAACTTAGACTGGAAAGGAATGGATCCTGAAATGGCTTCATACGGAAGTGGAAATATTCAAGCTATTGAAGGTGCTTCATTGCCATCGACAAGAACTTATGGAATGAATGTTAAATTTAAATTCTAAGAACTCTAATGAAAAAGTATATATATAAAATATCTCTTTTAGCTTGCTTTATGGCTTTTGTAAGTTGTGATAAGGACTTAGAAGGGATTAACGTAAACCCTAATAAACCACTAGAAGTACCAACAGGAGGATTATTCAATAAGTCTAATAAAAACTTGATGACAAATACTAGAGGAGGATTTCCTTCAGGTCGTATGACTTTGCCATGGGTACAGTATTCTGCTCAAAGAAATTACACTGATGAGGATCTATATCTATTCCGTACAGGTGTTAATAACAGTCTTTATTCAGATATTTATTTAGCTGCAAAGGGATATAAAGAAATTATTGATATAGTTACAAATCCTGCTAATGCTGCAAAGGCTCCAACTTATGGTAACCCTGCTAATATGATAGCTGCTGCACGTATTATGTTAGTATATTCTCAGCTACAAGCTTTAGAGACTTATGGAGATGTGCCTTATTATTCATACGGAAGTGATGATCCTGATTTTCAGGCTATGACATTAGGAACTAGTAATGAAATTACTAACCCACAGTTTGCTCCTCAAGAAAAGATATATAAGGATATGATGAAGGAGCTAAAAGAAGCTTCTGTGGCAATTGAATTAGATAAGACAATTTTTAATCAAGGAGATTTTATTTTTGAGAGTGCTACTAAAATGAAGCGCTTTGCGAATTCACTTCGTTTGAAGATTGCGAATCGTGTTAAAGGTGTTATTCCTGAAGCAAAAGACCATATAGCTGATGCTATTAAAAGTGGTGTAATGTTATCAAATGACGATACTGTAGGACTACAATTCCAAAATGACAAGGTTAATCCTGCTCCTTTCTATAGAGCTGCATTTATTGAGAATCGTAACGATTTTTCTCCAACAAATACGTTCGTTGAGTTATTAAAAGGAGAAGAAAAGATGGTAGGCAAAAAGAATCCATTTAAGAATCTTGTTGATCCTAGATTGTATAGAATGGTTGCTCCTAAAACACAATTACTAGAAGTGACTAAAGATGATGGTAGTAAAGTGAAAGAAGAAGTAACTGTTCGCTTTAGAAGTCATGCTACTATTCCTAGTATTGAAAGTAATAATTATGTAGATAGAACAGCTGATTTTTATGTTGGATTACCTATAGGTATTCTAGGTTCTTTTACAGGATCTCAAACAGATTATGTTTCTCAGTTTTCTGGAAATGTATATAAAGGTGATTATGTAGAGATTTTAATGGAGTATGCTGAAGTTGAGTTTATTCTTGCAGAAAATAACGGATGGAGTGATGTTCATTATAAAAATGGTATTAAGGCTTCTATGGAAAGATGGGGAGTAAGTCAAGCACAAGTAAATGCTTATCTTGCACAAGTCCCTGCTGCTAATGAAGAGAATGTAATGACGCAAAAGTATATTTCGTTGTACATGCAACCTTATGAAGCTTGGGCTGAGTATCGTAGAACTAAGTTTCCAAAAACATTTTTATTACCAGGAGAGAGCCATGAGTTAGTAGCTGATGGACCTAATGGAGAAAAGAGTTATACATTTGTACCTAGTGTAGCATTAAAGGATTTACCAGACAGAATTACATATCCTTCTGATATGAATCTTGTTAATAAAGCGAATAAAGACGCTGCTGCTGCTCGTATGGGTGGTGACAAAATGGATACAAAACTTATCTGGGCTAAGAAATAGTTAGCTTACTAAGTATAAAATAGAAAGCCATCTTCGGATGGCTTTTTTTATTTAATTCAAAAATAAAATTACCTTTGTCCAAATTATAATTTTATGCGAAAGTACTTAAGTGTATTTCTAGTGTTTTTTTGTTTTGTAACTGTTAATGCACAGTTCCAAACTTTAGATATGCAGGGTAGCTACCGTCCTGACGGAGATCCAAATAAAAAAGAGAAGAAAGAGATTGGGAGTCTTAGACAGAAAGCTAAGAAAGACTCTGTAGCTCCTATTAGAGACTATAAGATTATATCAATTAAGAATGATACCATAGTTGTTGATACTGCTCTTTCAGTAAAGAAACACTATGAGTTTAATTATTTAAGAAAAGATCCTTTTGGGTTATTGCAATTCGCTAATGAGGGACAGACTTATAATATCCTTAAGTATAATTATAAAGCTAATAATGTTTTGCCAGGATTTGGATTCGAGGCTAAGCAGATGGCTTATTTAAATGTAGAAGATATCAAGTATTATTCTGCACCTACTCCTTATACAGATCTATATTATAGATCTGTCATGAAACAAGGTCAAAACTTAGACGCTTTTATCACTTTGAATACAAGTAAGAACCTTAACTTTTTTGTGGGTTATAAAGGACTTCGTTCGTTAGGTAAATATATTAATCAACTTTCTTCAACGGGGAATTTCAGAATAGGATCTAGTTACCAATCAGAGAATAAAAAGTATTTGATGCGAACGCATTTCACAGCTCAAGACATTATGAATAAAGAGAACGGTGGTATTCGAGATCTTGATCTTTTTGAGTCGAGTGTCAAACCATATAATAAGCGTGAGCGTCTTAATGTTTATTACCGTGATGTAGAGACGATGCTTAAAGGAAAGCGTCTTTACTTGAATCATCAGTATCAGTTGAATAATTCCTTTGAGAATGGACTGTTATTAACACACGAGTTTACTTATGAAGATAAGTTCTTTGAATTTAAACAGGAGGATATCAATAATCAATATACCGATAAAAAGCATTTCGGTGATGCGTTTCAAAGTTCTATAAAAAATAAAACGCGTTATTACAATATTTTCAATAGAGTTGGAGCTGCTTATCAGTCTGATGTTGTAGGACGCTTTGAAGGATTTGTAGACTTTTATAAGTACAGATATAATTATAAGAGTATTGCACATGTTAATGGGACTTTAGTTCCTGACCAATTAGAAAAGAATATTACCATGATTGGTGGGCGTTATATATACCACAAGGATAATTGGAAGGCTAATGCATTAATCAGTACTTCTTTAGGAAATGATAAGACTAGTAATATCGAAGCTAGCTTGAATTATAAGTTTTCAGAAGAAATAGCATTTGACCTAGGATATCAAAACCTTAGTAGAATGGGGAATCTTAATTACTATTTATACCAAAGTGACTATGTAAATTATAACTGGTATAATGAATTCAAGAACGAAAAGATTAATCAATTTGATGCCTCGTTTACTACGCCTTGGGTAAAGTTATCAGGTACATATTCTGTCTTAAAAGACAAGCTTTACTTCTCTAACGATGCTACAGAATTTGATAAGTTTGGTATTCCTCAACAAGTGTTAGTTACTCCTAAACAATACAGTGGAACAATCAACTATCTGTCTCTTCAAGCGGAGAAAGACTTTCGTTTTGGGAAATTTGGTTTAGATAACACTGTTTTGTATCAAAAGGTAGATCAGAAGGATAATATTTTAAATGTACCTCAGTTTGTAACTAGAAATACGCTGTATTTTACAGATGCATTCTTTGATAAAGCATTAAAATTCCAAACAGGTATTACACTTAGTTACTTTAGTAAGTACTATGCAAATGACTATAACCCTTTGATAGGAGACTTCTTTGTACAGGATAAAGTAGAGATAGGTAATTACCCTGTGTTTGACTTCTTTATTAATATGAAGATTAGAACTGCTAGGATATATATAATGCTTGAGCATTTTAACTCTAGTATGACGGGTTATAAGTACTATTCTGCACCTAATAATCCTTATAAAGATTTTACATTTAGATTTGGAGTTACATGGAATTTCTTCTCTTAAACGGGAAGTTACATAAACAAAAAGAGCTGTTTTAAATCAAATTTAAAACAGCTCTTTTTGTTTAACCTAGAATAAGCGATAGACTGATAAACGAAAAGTAATTGTACAAAGCAGGTTTAAATTAGTGACTAAAGCATACTCTAGTATGGTTGAGAAGCTAATGAAAGAGCTATGAAGTAGTATTGTTTTGTAGTATTTAGCTAACGCAGATTCTAGAATTACTCTCCGAATAGTACACCTGATACATTCCAATAACTAAAACTAGTACCCTCTCTTTTTCCTTGAGGAATCTTAACCTCTATAGTATGTGTTCCTTTTTTGATATCTCCTAGCGGCACCCATATAGGAGGTGTTACAGTACCTGGACACCAATTAGAACGACTTAAGTCTGATGATGATAATCCTGTGTCAAAGTTGCCTGAAGCGGGATTGTATTCTCTATAAGAGCCACAGTCTTGTCGCCAAGGATAATAATCTAAGATCTTATTTTGATCTAATGAGATTGAGTTAAGTTTAGGGTTAAACTCATCTCCATTTTCCCAACCTCCATGACCTGTTGTGATATATCTTAATTTTGCATTCTTTATATCTGTAGTAGCAGTGAAGGTTATCTTTAAGCCCTCAGGTGAAGCGAACATAATAGGGTAATTCTGTCCGGCCATTTCCATAAGATTAGTGGTATTAAAGATAGGCATCATCGTTGTTATCTTTTTTTTCTCTTCTTTGCCCTCTGGATGGATAGTGATATCAGCACTTATCTTATGTCCGCCTTTATCATAGTTACCAATATATACACCTACATACCATTCACTATTACTAAGTAACGGCAAGAACTCTGTAATCTCTTGTCTGTAGTAGGCTTTGTCTTGCCATTTATAATCTAAGACATCGATATGATTAAACCCTTTTACACCAAATGGAGTGAAGAACCGCATTAACTCTATAGGAGGTGTATAGTTATTTGTCGCTATTACTCCTTGAAATTTCTCTGATGAATCCTGATTTTGATAGACTGGAAGTATACCTAGACCTTGTTCTAAAGCATCCATAAAGGAGATTTCGTGGTAATGTGGTATTAAGAACACACTACCTGTTCTATCATAAGCATCTCCATTAGATTGCTCAGTTAAGTTAATAAATAGTTGATCATTAGATTTTAAGGCAGGTATCTTTACTTTAGTAACGATAATAGTACCTTTAGCAAACCTCATTAAGTTAGGCTTGTTGATAATAGAGTCAGAGAAATTAACTAAGTCATCTTCAAATAATTTTATAGTGGTAAATCTACTTTTCCATAGTTCTGTTTTATAATCTTTGGGATCTAATAATCTACTGTCATCTAAATTAAAGTAATCTTTAAGGTCTAGTTTAAGATCAGTATTTATTTTACTTGCCTGAGTTTTGTAGGTACCATTCCTATCAATTTCTAATACGGCACCTAAGTTGGTACCTAATGTCATTGGACTTCCTTTAAATTTTAAGTCATTTGTGTACCATAATGTTATATTGTTAGAGTTAATGGTGATGGTTGCTTTTTTACATTTATAGCCAAGTATAAGCTTCGTTTCATTGTGAAGTGTAAAGTTTTGCTTGGCTTCAGGTAGTAGCATCTTGATCTTGTTTTTCTTCGTAAGATGAGCTATGCTATATTGTGTTTTGTTTTTGTAGTCAGTGAAGGTCTGCTCATAAGGATATTTCTCAAGACCTATATTTAGTTGTTTTTTCCTTGTAATAAAGGAAGTTTGCTCGTTAGCAATTAACATTATAGGATCATCAGCATTGATTATTTTGCCATTTGAGTAAGTAAAGTATTCTATAACTGTGTTTTGGTTAGGTTTTTGTGCGTATATAACACTGGAAAACAAGGTCGTAGTAATACAAACGAAGTAGAAGAGTATTCTCATAAGTTTGGTTGGTGTGATTATAGTTTTTTATAAAAATAGAGAAAACCATTTGATTATAACCAACACACTAAGACTTTTATGAAGGAAGCCTTCTTACACTACGTTTGGACTAATAAGCTCTTTAATACTAACGAGCTACATACCGCTTCTAACGAATCATTAAGTATAATTTCATCAGGTACTTTCACAGGACTAGATGGTCCTGATTTTTTTAACGCTCGAATACTAATCGGTACCCAAGAATGGGCAGGAAATGTTGAGATACATATTAATGCCTCTGATTGGTATGTACATCATCATGAGGTAGATCAACGCTATGATAGTGTTATACTTCACGTAGTATGGGATAATGACATTCCTGTATTTAGAGCAGATGGAAAAGAAGTGACAGTGTTTATACTTAAGAATTATGTGGATGCTGATGTACTAGCCAAATGCAATGAACTATTTATTCGCAAGCCTCATTTTAACTGTGAGAAGGTAATCTCTAATATAGCGCCTCACCTTTGGATGAATTGGAAAGAGAAGTTGTTCGTAGAACGCTTAGAAGAAAAAATAGTACCTATTCAAGCTTTATTAACAGCAACTAATAATCATTGGGAGCATGTGTTCTTTTGTTTTTTAGCTAAAAGCTTTGGTCTCAATGCCAATGGAGAAGCATTTTTCAATGCAGTGAAGAATTTACTTATACTCTCTATCTATAAGCAATCTCAATCCCTGTTGCAAATAGAAGCATTGTTGTTTGGTATCACAGGGTTGTTGTCAGAAGAACAGGAGGAACAGGAGCTAGAGGATAGTTATATAAAGGAATTAAAGAGGGAGTGGGTATTCTTAAGGCACAAGTATAATATAGAAGAACAGTCAGCTTCTGTTATTCGTTTCTTTCAATTGCGACCACCTAATTTTCCGACTATTCGCCTTGCTCAATTGAGCAGTTGGCTATTTTGTCATCAGATACCCGTACAGACTATTCTTACGTCTAATGATTTGACTTATTTTTATAATTTGTTTGATGTTAGGGTAAGTGAATATTGGGAGACGCATTATGTGTTTAATAAAGAGAGTAAGAAACAACGTAAGAAGGTAACTAAAGACTTTATAGATCTCGTTATTATCAACGTAGTCTTGCCAATGCAGGTAGCCTATAAGCAATCTGTAGCTATTGACGAGTATGACGTAAGTGAAATAATAGACCTTGCTCTCAAGATAAAAGCAGAAAGGAATGGTATCATTTCTTTATTTGAACAGTATAAAGTAGAAGTAGATAATGCATTAGATAGTCAGGCTTTAGTACATCTTAAAAAGAATTATTGTGATAAAAGTAGATGTCTTGAATGTCAGATAGGCAAACAATATTTAAAACAAAAGTAAGTTTAACCCAGAATAAATGATAGACATGTACACGAAAAGCAATTATACAAGATAGGTCTGAATTAGTGATTTCAGCATGCTATAGTATGGTTATAGAGCTAATAAAATAACTATAAAGTAGAAATACTTTGTAGTATTTGGCTAATGATGATTCTGGATTTAAGTAGCCATATTTTTGTCTGTTTTATGTTGTAATAGTAAAAACAGCGTAGTAAAATAATCCTTACATTTGCTATAGTGTATAAATAAGTAGATATGGTTACAGGATTAAGACATTATTTTGAGAAGAGAGGCTTTAGAGTATCTAGTCGTGTGGCTGATAGATTGGGGATGCGCGCTACTAGTGTGCGACTATTCTTTATCTATTTATCTTTTTTTACACTAGGGCTAGCATTTGCCCTATATCTTACTTTAGCCTTTTCAGCTCGTATAAAGGACTTAATATATACAAAGAGATCATCTGTTTTTGACCTATAAGATACTTTGAATACTATATGTTTGCCTATAGTTATTCTCGTAATTTTCGGGTAAAACAAAACTATGTTTTCAAACTATAGGAAAAGGTTCTACTACTACAGTAAGTCACAAAAAAGGGGATTGTTCTTTTTAATTCTCTTAGTTATCTCTACACAAGTATTTGTCTATTATTATCCTAGACAGAGCAAGGAATCTGTACAGGAGAAATATCCCACTTTATTTAATGAAGAGTATTATGTTAGAGTTAGAATACTTGATAGCATCAATGCAATCAGTCAAAGTAAGCGAGATACTATCTATCCTTTTAATCCCAATTTTATTACTGACTATCGCGGCTTCTTATTAGGAATGTCTACAGAAGAAATCAATAGACTATTAGCCTTTCGGAAAGAGAATAAGTATGTCAATTCAGCAAGAGAATTTCAACAATTGACGAAAGTTTCTGATGCGTGGCTAAGTAAATACAGCTCTTATTTTAAGTTTCCTGATTGGGTAACTAATCCGAAAAGTAAGAGAGAATATGTCGATTATAGTAAACCGAAGGAGGTAGCACCCATTGTGCCTAGTTGTATAAATAGTGCAACTTTAGAAGACCTACAAAAGGTAAGGGGAATAGGTCCATACTATGCTGAGAAGATTATAAAAGAAAGAGATAAATACGCTGGCTTTGTTTCTGTTCAGCAACTAAAGTTTATCTATGGGCTATCAGATGAAGTTATCGGTGAGTTAAACAAGCATTTTATCTTAGTTAAAGTGCCAATAATTAGCAGTTTAAATATCAATGAAGCAACGATAAATCAAATTAAAGAATTACCTTATATGAACTATTATATTGCAAGAGAAGTAGTCAAG
>JBOFGJ010000687.1:0-1366 GCA_051649065.1 Flavobacterium sp.
ACATCTCCAGCAAAAGCCTTAGCTTTTGTTCTAAAGTTAAAGAACGCAAATACCACAGCACCTAATAAAGCAAATAAAATCAAATTCATAGCCACAAAGCCTACTGTTTGATTCACTAAAGCTAATAAAGCTAATACCACAATACTATACCAAGCCGTAATCCCATTGATCCCATCCATAAAGTTATAAGCATTGATCGTTCCTATCACTCCAATTAGAGCTGGTATTATCCACAACCAAGATAACTCAAACAGATTCCATTGATAAAACATTAGCAACACAGACCCCAAATGAACTAATAAACGTATCTTATTCGATAACGTAAAGATATCATCTAAAAAGCTAATTAAGGTAATAGCTGTCAATCCTATAATGAAATAAGGATACTCAAATCCAGAGTAAATAAAGTATGCCAATGCTCCAAAATAGAACACTACTCCTCCCCCTCTTAAAGTGATTTGTGTATGTGAACTACGCTCATTTGGTTTATCTATGATATTGTACTTATCTGCTATCTTAAAGTACACTAACTCTGCAATAAATAATACTGCTAATACTATAATGTATTCCATCTTTTTCTTTTTTAAATCGCAAATCGCTTCGCTCGTTAAGAACGTTATGTGTAAGACGTTATCACGCATCACCCTTTACGTTCTTCACCCATTACGCATCACGTTCCTCACACTTCACTCCCTTCACCCTTTACGTTCTTTATTCATTACGCATCACGTTCCTCACGCTTTTCGAGCAGCAAAGCTGCGTATCGTTCTTTCCAATCCTTCTTCTGCACTTACTGGTAATTTATCAATACCTAATACCTCTTTCACTTTATCATTAGATACTACATAGTTCTCTGTCAATTTCTTTAATCGTTCAGAGTTCAGAGGTAATTTTATCTTATCACCAATAGAAGCAATACTATTCATAAACCCTTTTGAGATATGCCAAAGCTTAGGTTTCTTATTAGACACCTTAGCTATTAAAGTAACTAATTCATTTGTTGACAAAGCTTTGTCATCAGAGAAGTTATACACTCCTGAAGACACATTAGTATTTTGCATCATTTCATTCACTAAATAACACAAATTATCTATAGATAAAAACGAACGATGATTATCAAAAGATGCCAATGGCCAAGGAATACCTTTCTCTACTACTTTATACAACAAATTTAAATTCCCTTTATTTCCAGGACCGTGTATCATACATGGACGAATAATAAATACTCTTTTACCTTTAGGTAGAGAAGCATTTAACAGATACTGCTCTGCTTCTTGTTTTGATTGTCCATAAGGAGTATAAGGATTAGGTGTTACATCTTCTTTTAATACTCCTTCCACTGTATCTGCTACCGCTTTTACAGAAC
>JBOFGJ010000688.1:0-1050 GCA_051649065.1 Flavobacterium sp.
TATACAAAAATGGAGAAATAAGAAGCTAGAACTGAGTACCCAATACATAAAGCACACTGCTAAGACACAAGTACCTATCCAAGTAAATCCATTCAAATACTAATCAACTCTAGGAGTTCTTATGTTACCTATAGACCTGCAACACTCAATTGAAATGCAATACTCTAAGCAACATGTAAGAGACCTAATCCAACAGAACTGTACAGAGTTAGACTACAGCTCATGTATCACTCAGATACGTAACTGGATAGCTGAAGACCACTACCCATCCAAGAAAGAATCTCTCGAATACCTAGATGAGAATGTAGATTGGGTAGACGTACTATCAGGTATCCTAGCTGTAGTAATACCAGTCGAATCTCAAGAGATAACCTCAGTAGTAGGTCAGACAGCTCACCTACTTCCACTACCATATGAAGTAGCTATCAAGCGTATAGCTGAAATCATCTATCAGATGGCAGTAGCAGACCTACTGGATATCACTCCAGCTAACAGACATGGAACCATCACAGTATCCACTCCATACAGTCTCTCAGACGACATCCTATTCAAACTAGAGAAGGCAAGGTTCTTACCTCCAATGGTAATACCTCCTCGGCCTATCAAGTCTCGTAAAGACTCTGGATACCTCACAGTACGTTCACCAGTAATGTCTAAATCCTATAACCAACATGATGGAGACTTAGCATGGGATGTACTCAACCTAACCAACAGTTGTGCATTCACCTTAGACATAGACTTCTTAAAGGCAGCTAAGGATGAACTTGAAGATGAACAACTGAACCAACTAACCAATGAGACATGTGTAGACCTGTATCACTGGGGTAATGAGTTCTACTTCAACAACTTCTACGATGCTCGTGGGCGTATGTACTGCAGAGGCTATCACTTGAGCTATCAGGCAAACTCATATAGAAAAGCTATGCTCAACTTCCTAAAGAGCGAACCAATAACAGTAGATGAACAATACGAAGGAATCTTCTGATGAGGCTACTTAAAGGATATAAACCCGATAGTAATAAGTTTGCTGAGTATCTCTATGAAGACATA
>JBOFGJ010000689.1:0-6104 GCA_051649065.1 Flavobacterium sp.
TCTTAGAACTTAATCCTAGTTGGACAAATATACATACTTATCAAGAAAGGCGTGTAAATGGTGTAGTGGTGGGGGAGTTAGGATCAGGTACTTTATATAAAGAGGATACAGTGGATGTAGATGTGTTTTTTCCTAAGAAAGTGAACGGGGAGCATCATAGTCTGTTTTACCGTTTTGAGGACAATTATTATCTTGTAAGTCTTTTACTTTTTAAAGATAAGAGTATCATAATTCACGGATGTGGAGAAGAGAAGGTTATTGACTTTGATGTGTTAAGACAGTTGATAGATCAAGGAGTAGTTTGTAGTACATTAACAGTGGGAGCAAGAGTGATTATCGAAAACTTAGGTGAGTTTACTACAACAGAAGAAAGTTACAGTAATGATATAGAAGATTTGTTTGCCGAATTAGAAGATGATTACCGCAAACTAAATGGAGAGAAATCGTTAAATAATTTGTGTTTAGAAGTCTTTGAAAAATATCAAGCAAATCCGTCTGACGAATTAAAAGAAGCTTTAAAGTTAGCTTATGAACGTGTACCTGAACATCTGCGTATATATCTAGGTGATATGGATACTAGAGATAGCGAAATTATAGAGATTATATATGGTCCTGATTATTGGGATAATGAAGAGATAGAATAAAGAAAAGAGGCCAAGAGCCTCTTTTTTCATAAATAACAGGAACTAAGTTAAACCTTAAATGAGCCTTAGCCCAATACTACAAAAGAATTCTAATTTAGAATTCTTTTTATCACTTATTCTAGGTTTAAATAGAAAGGGTGTTGTATTTGTTTTCGTTTAACTGAAACATATATTTATGTGCATTAGGTGTGCCGATAAAATACAAAGGCAAGTCATTCAAAGTTACACCGTATACTTTTAAAGCGAACTCACATACAACTAGTTTTACTCCCGCCTTATCAGCGGCATCTAGCTCTGCGCGCAATTCCTTATTGTTTAATTCTTGAACCATCTGTCCCATTATCACGATTTGGAAATCAGCTTTAGGATTAGCTTGTTTGATTTCACTCCCTGTCATAATAGAAGAGCGTAGGTTTTTTATAGATTGGACTAGAATAGCATATTTATCGCCTTTAGTATCCTGTTCATAGGCTATAGTAACTACTTTAGATGTATTAAAGGCTACAGCCTGTGTACTCACGATAGAACATAAAGCAATTGCTAAAACTAATTTTCTCATTGTTAACTATATTATGGTTTATATAAGGGCTAAAGTAGCTGATAGTACAGGGTAACAAAGTAACAATTGTTACACAACTTATAAATAGACACTATAATAGAATAAAAGAGTAATCTGTAACATTGGTTACAGTGTAGTTCTAAAGAAAAGGATACTTTTGAGTTCTTAAAAGAGAAAGAAGATGATAACATATTTTAAAAAATGGTCAATGATGAGGTGGGTTCGCTTAGGGCTAGGAGCGCTCCTTTTATTCCAAGCAATAGATGCAGAGCTGTGGATATTAACTATTCCCGTAGCCTATCTGTTTTTACAAGCATTCTTTAATTTTGGGTGTAAAAATGATCAGTGTAAAATTAACTAAACTTAATTTGTTTCTGACTATTAGTGTTTTAGGTTCGAAATATGAGGCATTGAATAACACAAGAATATTTATATTTTAGCAAAGTTTTTAAAACTCGCAAAATATGAACAAAAGAGTCCTAACAATATTTCTTTTTACAGCGATACTAAGCTTATCAATAGCGTGTAAAGATAAAGAGGCAGATACTCCATTGGGAGATACTCCAACAGAAGAAGTAATAACTACTGAATCAACGGAAGAACCAACGGCAGTAGCTGATGAAGCTGTAATAGAGGAAGAGGATGGGGAATATGACCCAACGATCTTTCCAACGTCATTTAAGTTTAAACACGATTTGATATTAACGGGTACGTTTCACGAAGGAGAGGTGTCTACAGATATAAGTAGCAAATCTTGGGTAGGATTAGTCAAAGAAACAGATGGTACTTATAGTGTGCATAAGCTGAATCCTACGACTAAAATAGTACACGATGATGTGGTAGATGAGGCAGGAGAGATGACTGCAGTGAAGGTCTCAGCTAAGAGCGTAGGCGAAATAGTATTTATGACTAATGAGGGGCTTATAAGTCAAGGAAGTAACCTTACTGTCGCTCAATTACCTACAACAATCTATCCGGGTGAAAGCAAGGATTTTACGTATAAAGGAAAAACGTATACTATCTATGCGGAGGGAGAAAAAGGAGCTCCTTATACTTATGAGACTAATGAAGGTGAAGTAATCAAGACTTATGAAATCAAGAAATACCAACTATATCTTAAAGTGAAAGGACAAGATAAAGTAATTGTGCTTTTAGATTTAAAAAGCCTGGAGGAAGCTACGCCAACTATAGAATTTGCAGGTGATTTAAATGGAGATGGTTATATTGATTTATTGATCAATACTACTTATAATTATAATATGAGCCGCCCTACCTTATATTTATCTGATGTAAAATCACGACAACTTACTGTGAAAGCTGTAGCTGCACTAGAGAGTGTAGGATGTTAGTAAGTAACTAATCCCAGAATCAGCATAGCCAAATACTACAAAGTAATTTTACTTTATAGTTCTTTCATTAGCTCTATAACCATACTCTAGTATGCTGAAATCACTAATTCAGATCTATTTTGTATAATTGTTTTTCGTTTATCTGTTTATCGCTGATTCTGGGTTAATATAATAGAGTACATCTATAAAAATACTTTGTTATGAGAACAAGATAAATTTTATAGAGAATAACCTATAATACGTGAGACGCAAGATATTGTGTCTCTATCTTAAATACTAGGTGTGTAATCATTTACATATTCTCGTCCTTCATTGCAGGCATATTGATTTCTTTTACACACGTTGCATTAGACGTTGTGATGATAAACCGAATAGCCTGTAACACGTCATGCAAAGGGATAAGTTCTCCATTAGATTTTTCGATAATAGACTCTATAGTTTCTTCGCATCCATATTCTGTCGCTAGATAGCCTAAGTTAAGAATAGATACTCCTATATTATCTTCTCTTAGGTTTTCTCTTAAAGAGTGAACAACTCCTCTTAAGGCAAACTTAGTCGCTGAGAAGGCTACTTCTTTACCACTGTGATTATCTAATCCCCATGTGGAGCCAATCAAGATGATCTTAGCGTTCTCTGATAACTTGAGGTTTTCTATAAATGCCTGAACCATTAGTATACACGACGAGATATTCGTATTAATCATATTAATGATTTCGTTTTGTGAGTTATCACTAAACTTATAGTCTTCGGAGAAGGCATTGTGTTCCCATATTCCCACGTTATAGATTAAGTAATCGATTTTTTTGTTTCCTATTTCTTGTTTTAGAGTGTTAGTCGCAAGGACTGAGTTTGATAGATCTGCTGCTATCCAATGTTTATTAGCAAGAGTTTTAGCTAGATAATCAGGCTGACTACGTGAGATGCCATAGACAGTATCTTGTTCTGTTGGAATGTATTGAGTGATGGCTTTGCCTAAGCCTTTGCTTACGCCATATATTAAGTATGTTTTAGTATTCATTGAATTTTGTGATTTATAGCCTTAGGAACTTGTATTAATAGTGATAAGACCGTATTGTTTTGCAATCAGCAATTTACAAAAAGTAACACTAGTTCTGACTTACTTGATGTTAATTTAAGAGTAGTGACAGTATATAGCAGTTTAATATTGTATTTAATGTGTATAAGTTGTTGTTTTTTAGGTGCTTGAATACTAGTGTTAAAAAAAATATTTTATGTATTTGATATAGGAAGAATATATACTTTTGCGCCACCTTAAAAATACGAAATAACAATGAAAAGAAAATCACTAATTGCGGTGATGGTTTTAGCAAGTGGTCTTTTAGTGAGCAGTTGTAAAAACACAACAATAGAAGATAATTCTATTGAAACTGAGCGGAATACTGATACAGTAAATTTGTACCCTGAAGAAGTTGTCTTTAATAACTTAGGTACTGATGACGATGGCTTCGAACACTACAGCTTAGTATCAGGTACTGAGAATATCAAAGATTATCCTAAGAACTTCTCATTCGCTAACACGATGATTACACCAGGAGCTTTTCACGCTGATGAGTTGCCAGAGACTATCGCTGATAAAGAATGGTTAGGACTAATATCTGATAAGGATAATACCTATAAATTAGTAGCTCTTAAACCAACTGTTTCTAAGATATTTGACCCTTCTCATGATGAAGTAGGGATGACTAGTGGAATTGAGATTGTACAGCACAATGAACAAAATTGTCTATTGTACATCGAGAAGCAGAGTAATCTAAAGGAGACTAATGTAGAAGTAGCTAATATCCCTTCATACATCTACCCAGGAGAGAAAGTACAGTTCACTTTTAAAGGAAAAGAATATACACTGTATGCTACTGGAACTAGAAAACTAAATGGAGTAAATGAAGCTGACTTCACTAATTCTGTTGAGAATGGATATGAGATGCCGAAGTACTACGTGAAGAACTATACCCTGAGAATGGAGATTAAAGACGGGGATAAGATTAGTGAGATGATGTTATTATCTCAACGATATTTCGAAGAAGGGCAAGTGCCTAAAGTTATATTCGGAGGCGATATTAATAATGATGATGTAGTGGATATTCTAATCAATACTTCTACAGAATATAATGTCTCTAGACCAACCCTGTATTTATCAGATACGTCTAATAATAATGTATCTATACTACCTGTAGCATCACATGAGAGTATAGGATGTTAGTTTCTTATTAATTACTTTTACTAGAGATAGTAAATTATAATATGTACTTTTTTTAAAGCCATTAAACATTGCGTTTAGTGGCTTTTTATTTTTATCTAAGTTAGCTTATACTTTACCATATCTTAATCGTTTAGTAATTTAAAACAGCTGTGTGAATCTGAATTTATAGGTAGCTTTAACCCAGCTTAAGCGATAGACATATAAACGAAAAGTAATTATACAAAATAGCGTTGAATTTCTTCTAAAAGCATACTGTAGTGTTGTTTTAGAAGAAATGAAAGAGATATAAAGTAGAAATACTTTGCAGTATTTGGCTAATACTTAATCTGGGTTTAACTAAAATTAAAAAGATGAAAACACATAAGGATTTAGAGGTATGGCAGTTCAGTAGAGAGTTTGTTTCTACCATTTATGCAGTTAGTAAAGATTTTCCTCAAGAGGAAATATATGGTTTGACAAACCAAATAAGATGTAGTGCAGTTTCTATTCCATCAAGCATAGCAGAGGGTAGTGCTAGAAAAGGAAATAAAGAATACATACAGTTTCTTTATGTAGCACTAGGTAGTTTAGCTGAATTAGAAACACAGCTTGTTATCGCCTATGATTTAAAATATATAAATAATATAGCGGATTATGATGCCTCTATCAGTATGCTTAGAAATATGCTATTAGGCTTGATCAAATTCTTAAAGAATAAGAAGCGCGAACGACGCAAAGAACGTGATGCAATGATTACATCTGCGATAGATTGAATGTAATATCCTAAATAGAATAATAAAGCGTGAAGTATCTAGTACTTCACGCTTTATTTATTAAAACTTGATAGTTGCGGGAAGAAGCATACTTCGTACTTCACCGAAACCTATTCTTATTTCGTCATTTTGACAATATCCTTTCATAGTCACTGTATCGTAATCATGTAAGAATGTTCTCGTACTACCATCTGCTAAAGTAAGCGGTTTAGTACCAGCCCACGTTAATTCTAACATTGAACCATAGCTATCAGGAGTAGGCCCAGAGATAGTACCTGACCCCATTAAATCTCCTGAGTTAACCTTACACCCGTTTACCGTATGATGTGCTAACTGTTGGCTCATAGTCCAATACATATATTTAAGATTAGATGTAGATACTAATTTGTCTTCTCCATTCTCAGGTTGGATATATACTTCTAGTTTGATATCGAAGGCTTTATCTCCTGTTTGCTGTAAGTAAGGAAGTGGAGTAGGGTCTTGTACTGGATTAGCAACTCTGAAAGGCTCTAAAGCGTCTAAAGTGATAATCCAAGGAGAGATAGATGAAGCAAAGTTCTTAGATAAGAATGGACCTAA
>JBOFGJ010000690.1:0-1301 GCA_051649065.1 Flavobacterium sp.
CTTAATCTGGGTTAAAAATAATACAACAATTACAACTAATTATGCAACAGATTGTACTATATAAAAAAACAGTGTAATCAAAAAATAAGTATCTTTGTCGCATACAAATGAAAAATTCAGACATTTAGTGAGAAAACATTTATCCATATTATTCCTATTCTTATCTACTTTAGTTACAGCCAGCCCTATTATAGAGTGGTCATGTACTGAAGAGATAATGACGTGTGGTATGGAGATGAGTGATACGAGCAATATGTCTTGTTGTGGTGGAGAGTCTACACAAGGATCACACAGTATGGATATGCCATGTTGTACTCCTGCTTCACGAGTACTTTCGTCTACAACTGAATTAAAAGTTGAGTCCCTAAAAATCATACAAGATACTAAGGCCAAGGCAGCAAATATCAAATCACAATGGTTTAACTCTAACTACTTAGAGAATAGATCTACTGTTGATTTAGTTTCTGTTACCCCTATATCTGTGTCTACCACAGGATTTAAATTTAAAGATATAGATCCCTTATCTTATATCTGTACCTACCGTATTTGATACCTTTTATTTCGTAACTATCTACCAATCGTCCATTCTATACTGGCGAGCAATTCTTACATAGTTACTTTTTCCGAGTTTAGTATTTAACCCAGATTAAACATTAGTCAAATACTGCAAAGTATTTCTACTTCCTATCTCTTTCATTTCTTCTAAAACCATACTATAGTATGCTTTTAAAATAAATTCAGAGCTATTTTGTATAATTACTTTTCGTTTATATGTCTATTACTTAATCTTGGCTTAACCCAATACATAGAGTAAAATTCTATTGTAGATTTATTAGTATAGATAGCTAATACAATTTTACTTTACTTAGTTCTATACCCTATTACTACACTTGGACTACATGATGATTACAGTCATCATCACTACACTGCATTTTATCACTCTTATTAACTACCTATAAGGGCTTTTGAGCTCTTATACTATATACATAATGTAGTTTCGATAAATAGTAGTAGGTATCATTTATTAATACAGTAATACATATCTTATGCTTAATAAAATCATTAAGTACTTCTTACATAACAGAGTGATCACTCTATTATTACTAGCGGTGGTGATTATATGGGGACTGGTAACAGCTCCGTTTAATTGGCATCAAAATATACTTCCAAGCGACCCAGTTCCGGTGGATGCGATACCTGATATCGGTGAGAACCAGCAGATCGTAGCTACCGAATGGATGGGACGCTCACCTAAAGATATCCAAGAGCAAATCACCTACCCGCTAACCACTTCTCTTCTA
>JBOFGJ010000691.1:0-1190 GCA_051649065.1 Flavobacterium sp.
CTAACGAGGGACGCTTAAGTGCTTATGGTAAGGGATCTCGTTTTGGGATTATCCATGATGTATTTGGAGTAAAACCAGCAGATCAAAAAATAGAAGTATCTACGCACGGACAGGCTATCTCTAATGAATTTATCAAGGAGTTAAACCCTGATTATATTTTCGTTATTGATAGAGGAGCTGCTATTAAGAGAGCGACTATGGGTAAAGAAGAGTTTGCTAATGCTTTAGTGAAACAAACAAATGCTTATAAGAATGATAAGATCATCCTCTTAAACCCAGAGGTATGGTATTTATCAGGGGGAGGGCTTAAGTCTATCAAAATGATGTTAGATGAAGTAGAGCAAGCAATTGCTGAATAATCTTTAATTTTAATCTAGGTGTAATTCGCGATAAAAGCTATCTGTTCAGGTAGCTTTTATTGTGAATTAGTGTTGTGACTTGTACTGTTTATATCAACAGACGAGTAAGTATTGTGTATAAAAAAGCCCTAATGTATTAACATTAGGGCTTTTTGTATATTGACTCTGTGATTATTCTTCTACTTCATCGAATACAGGCACAGGGCGTTTGCTTTCATTGATAGCAACTAATGTAAATGTACCAGTCATTGCTTTCTCTCTACCATCTCTATACATACTCTCTACAAATACCTCTACACGTACATCTAAACTCGTTCTACCTACGCGAACTACAGTTCCGATAAGTTCTACAAGTGTTCCTGCAGGGATAGGGTGATTAAAGTCAATCTTATCACTAGATACTGTCACGATAGGCTTGCGACAAAAACGAGTAGCAGTCATAAACGCTATTTCGTCCATGATATACATAACTGCACCACCGAACATCGTGTTGTGGTGATTCGTTTGACCTGGGAATACAGCTTTAAATACGTGTGTTTCTGAATCCTTTATTTTCTTTTGGATACGTAATTCTCTGTTTGTTAGTTGACCTTCCATATTGTTGTAATGATTCTTTGTCTGTTAATTATTACTATTAATTGCTCGTAATTATGGAATAGCTATTTTGGCTTTAATCTCTTCACTGTACAGCTCTTTCGTATTGTCATAAGAGAAAGAATGGCGTGTACAGCTAATGTTGCTTCAAATCGCGAAAGCAATACCATAATCTTATATGTAACAGCTTAGAAGGTAATCTGACTTATAATAGAATACTATTATTTACAGTTGCGC
>JBOFGJ010000692.1:0-11034 GCA_051649065.1 Flavobacterium sp.
CTCTACTGCCAATACGATTTTAAAACTATTGCGATAAGCGATATCCATAACGAATACTGCATTTTCTACAGGAACACCTTTAGCTACGTGCAATACTACATTAGGCTCAAGTACTCCTGCTAGTTTATTCTTTAGTCCACCTTCTAATTCTTCAGGTGTTACCTTCTGTTCATTTATAAAGTAATTAGACTGATCATCTACGCTCACTGCAACTGTCTCTACTACATCTGCCTTGCCATCTGAGTTAGGCAAAACTAAGTCTAGTGCATTGGTAGAAGTCATCGTAGTCATCGCTACCATAAAAAATATAAGCAATAAGAATACAATGTCTGTCATAGACGACATATTAAACTCTGCTGACACTTTATTTCTTCCTCTTATATTCATTATGCAGGATCATTTAATAAGTCTAAAAACTCTACTGCGTTAGCCTCTAACTGGTGTACTATCTTATCGATCTTACTCACTAAATGGTTATATCCTACGTAAGAAATAATACCAACTATCAATCCAAATACAGTAGTCATCATCGCAGTGTATATCCCCTCTGACAACACACTCATATCTATACGAGCTGAACTAGCGGTAGACATCTCGTGAAACGCCATAACCATACCAACTACTGTACCTAAGAACCCTGTCATAGGACCTGCTCCTGATAATGTAGCAAGAAGATTAATGTTCTTCTCCATTTTATACACTTCAAGTTTACCTGTATTTTCGATAGCGATATTGATATCTTGTAGCGGTTTACCTATTCTAGAGATACCTTTACCTATTAGACGAGCCACTGGTGTATCTGTATTAGCACACAGTACTTTCGCTTGATCTACTTTGCCTTGAGATAAAAACATTTTGATTTGAGTCATAAAATTCTCATCTATCTTAGAAGCATTGCGAATAGCAAAGAATCTCTCTAAGTATAAATATAAAGCCATAAATAACATAATAAAGATAACCACCATAATAGCCTGTCCGATAGGACCACCACTAAAGATAATCTCGCTAAGTGCTAATTCTTTATTTGGAGCACCTTTAGTTGCATCTACTGCATTTGATAAATTCTGTGCTACTGCTGTTGTATCCACTTGTAAGAAATGAAACATAAATAATTTGAGTTTAATAATTTTCAATAATTGTAGTCTAATAACGCATCTACTAAACAATAACGAAGAATACTAAAGTTTAATATCTAGATTGATAAAAAAACATAGATTTTCTTCCATATTATAGTTATCCCATGAATGCCATACTTATTAGAACAGTTCAAAGGTATAATGATTTTAAATATTTCATGCTTTAAACTTGTATTTAATGGGAATAAAATAACGTTCGTTAATAATTCTTGTGAAAGTAGTCGTATATTTTACCTGAACTATGATCGTATTTGGCTCCTGTAACACTAGCAAGTACATTCACTTCATCTCTTAGCTTTAATACACCTAAGAATCCGAATATAATAGCCTCTTTAAAATCAATCACTTCATCCTTAGGCCTATCAAATGTAATACCGATAACGTGTGCCTTAATTCTATTAATTAGGTATTCATTCTTAGCCCCACCACCAGTCACTAATACACGTTGTCCCACTCTCACACCTATCCCTAAGGCTATCTGTATAGCGATATGCTCTACTAAGGTGGCTAAATAATCCTCTACAGAGAGTGTATATTTATTCAGAATGGGATTTATATAAGCATTAAGAAACTCGATCCCTAAAGACTTCGGCGCAGCCTGCTG
The DNA here is from genome assembly GCA_051649065.1 of Flavobacterium sp. Taxonomy (GTDB): domain Bacteria; phylum Bacteroidota; class Bacteroidia; order Flavobacteriales; family Flavobacteriaceae; genus Flavobacterium. The sequence continues at coordinate 1,741 of JBOFGJ010000692.1, forward strand.
ATAAAAATCTAATGCGTTTAATTCGGCTAGAAGAGCAGTATTTACTTGTCCTTTAGAAGCAAGCGTTCCCTTATCATCATATTCTAAACCAAGTTTATTAACCTGTTCGTTAAGTAGTGTATTCACAGCACTGATATCATAAGCCAATCTATAGTTTAACTTACTTTCAAAAGAGATATTAGCAAATCCTCCAAGGTTAAGACAAGCGTCATACTCACTGAACAACAGACGATCTCCAATAGGCACTAATGGCGCACCTTGTCCACCTAATAATACATCCTGCACTCTAAAATCACAGACTACTTTCTGCTGTATCATATCTGCCAAAATAGGCATATTTCCTATTTGTAACGTATATCCTAATTCAGGCTTGTGAAAGATGGTATGCCCATGAGAACATACTGCATCTATATGCTGGATATCATTAGCTGAGATAAATTTATTAATCACAGCGGCTAAATATGTTGTATATCTAAGATCAAGTATCTCTATTTGCTGACTATCTAATCTAATAGCACCTCTTAACTGCTCTCTCCACTCTGCACTATAATCTACTGTTTCTGTGCAATTCACTTCGAAACTCCACTTGTCATCTTCACAATTAAATGTGATGTAAGCTAGGTCTATACCATCTAACGAAGTACCTGACATAACTCCTATAATATTATATTGGTATTTTTTCATCGTATAAAATTAGATAATGTTAATTGAATAATTGCTTTAAATCAACTATATTTGAGAACTACAAAAATAGAACAACTAAAAAATTAAGAGACTATAAATGGATTTTAAATTTACAGAAGAGCAGTTAATGATTCAACAAGCTGCTCGCGACTTTGCTCAGACAGAATTATTACCAGGAGTAATAGAAAGAGATGAACATTCAAAGTTCCCAACAGAACAAGTTAAAAAACTTGGAGAGCTTGGATTCTTAGGAATGATGGTAGATCCTAAATACGGAGGAAGTGGATTAGACAGTGTATCTTACGTATTAGCAATGGAAGAAATCGCTAAAGTAGATGCTTCTGCTGCAGTAGTTATGTCAGTAAACAACTCATTAGTGTGTGCTGGTTTAGAGAAATACGCAAGTGAAGAACAAAAACAAAAATATTTAGCACCATTAGCTCAAGGTCAAGTTATCGGAGCGTTCTGTTTATCAGAGCCAGAAGCTGGATCAGATGCTACGTCTCAAAAAACGACAGCAATAGATATGGGTGACCACTATCTATTAAATGGTACTAAAAACTGGATCACTAACGGAAGTACAGCTGACTACTATATTGTAATCGCTCAAACTGACGTAGAGAAAAAACACAAAGGTATCAATGCATTCATCGTTGAAAAAGGATGGGCTGGATTTGAAATCGGTGCTAAAGAACAAAAAATGGGAATTAGAGGATCTGATACACATTCATTAATGTTTACAGATGTTAAGGTTCCTAAAGAAAATAGAATTGGAGAAGACGGATTCGGTTTTGCATTTGCTATGAATGTATTAAACGGAGGGCGTATCGGTATCGCTTCTCAAGCATTAGGTATCGCTCAAGGAGCTTACGAACTTGCATTAAAATATTCTAAAGAACGCAAGGCTTTCGGAACAGAGATCATCAACCACCAAGCAGTTGCTTTCAAATTAGCTGATATGGCTACTCAAATCGCTGCAGCGAGAATGTTATGTTTTAAAGCAGCTGTAGAGAAAGATGCTGGTCAAGATATCTCATTATCTGGTGCTATGGCGAAGTTATTCGCTTCTAAAACAGCAATGGATACAACTATCGAGGCAGTACAAATCCACGGAGGTAATGGATATGTTAGAGAATATCACGTAGAGAGAATGATGCGTGATGCTAAGATCACTCAAATCTATGAAGGTACTTCTGAGATTCAAAAAATCGTTATTTCTAGAGCTATTGCTAAATAAGCAAAACTCAATCCTATAAAAAGGGCTATTAACTTTTAGAGTTAATAGCCTTTTCTTATTTATTGTACATTGACTTTTATTGGTAATATAAATGTTGTTGGCACAAGCCTTCCATTCTGAGAAGCAGGTTGCCATTTAGGCATTGTGTTAAACACCTTGATTATATCTTTCTTTACACGAGGTGGTAAATATCCTTGTTCACTTTGAATCACAATATTTGATAATGTCCCATCTATACCTATTGTGAAGTTGATATTAAAGAGATATTCTTCTCCTCTATTTAGAGAGTAATCTAAGTTAATCATACTCATTACATACGCTCTAAAAGCATCTTCTCCATCAGTAGGACTAGCTGGCGCTATTCTTGAATAGAATGGACGCTCACAAACTATATCGGGATAAAACACTTCTTCTCTCTCTGGTACAACCACGTCCACAGGTTCGACAGGATCTTGTAATAAACTAAATTCAGGAATACGTTCAACAACAGCATTCTCATACTTTACAACATCACCTCCTATTATTCCTTCTTGTGTAATATAATCAGGTTTTTGATTATTAAACTTGACATTTGGACCTTCATAATTTATACCTAAGGGAATCTCTTCTATAGGTACATAGTCAATCTCAGGACTTGTAAATAGATATGATGCTTCGATAGTATTAGCTAAGTCCTTGTTAGAGTATACATCATACGGGCCAAAGTCACATCCATCACCGTTCCAAAAAGACTCCTCAACTGGAGTAAACCTTTTAAACACCGTAACTCCGACTACTCCACTTAAACACAATAGTATACCTACACCTAACGCTAAAAGCATTATCTCTGCATCGCTCTGCTTTGGGCGATAAGGACTGTGATTATATAGATTACCTGTAGCCATCTTTATTATTTGTGTTTCGTAAAAATACTAAAAAAAGGGATTAATTTTAGCAATCAACTTATAATCAATACAATCCCAGATTAAGCATTAGCCAAATACTGTAAAGTTTTTCTACTTCATATCTCTTTCATTTATTCTAAAACCATACTACAGTATGCTTTTTGAATAAATTCACAATACTCAAAAAAAAAAGACCTACTATAAATAGTAAGTCTCTCTTCAAAAAACGAATTAAACATTGTGAGAATTTTACTTCTCTTTTTCATATATTTTAATACACAACCAGTATTTACAACACTTAGACACAACCCTATATTCAAAAATACAAATAAAAAGTTAAAATTAAAACAAAATAGTAGTTTTATCACTAATAAAGAAAACTTTGTAAAAGTTAGTTAAATCAAAAGTTCTATAAGACTATTCTTATTTAACAAAATCATTCAAGTCTGTTTTGTAATTTTACAGAAAATTAAACTAATCAATGAAGCCACCTAAATCTATTAAAACGAAGATCTTATTTCTGTATTTCACGCTATTTGTAGCTGCTATATTCTCTGGTGGATATATCTATAAGGAAGCAAAGAAGTTTACTATTCCAGAAGAACACGTGGTAGAAGAGAATAACAAAATATTCTTAGTAACTAGTGCTATCAATAATCTTTATAGTAGTGAAGCATATAGTAGAACAGCAATATTAAGTGGCAACAGTAAGGATATCAAGCTTTATTACAGAGAGCTTGACACTATCGTTAAACAAATAAACCTAGTGCAGAAACAAGTTCAGGATAGAGTTATTGTCTTAAAACTAGATTCTGTAATAGACTTACTATCACGTAAAAAAGTCAGCTTTGAGAATATCATAAAAGCGCGTAAAGATCTAACAGCAGAAGATAGATATACGGAGGCATTCTCTGAAATCTATAATATCCGTGAGGAAATAGAGAAAAACATACAACCCATCGTTATCCAAAGTAAAGAAAAAGAAAAACGAAGTGGTTGGTCTAGATTATTCAAGGGAGATAACACCGATACCATTAAAACAACGGTGAACTACCCTAGTATATCAGATTCACTAATCAGTGCAATGGAGCGCATTCTTCTAACTACACAGGCTAAAATAAATGACAAACAGAAGAATCTGCTTATACAAGAACAACTCTTGTTAAAAGAGAATAAGATTATCACTGATCAGTTAAGAGAGATTCTACAAAACGTAGAACAGAACATTCTAGCACTCTCATATCAAAAGATTAATGAATCTAAATCTCGTATCAGTACAGCATCTACCAATATTGCATATATAGGTGGTACTGCGTTAATCGTAGTTTTAATACTTGGATGGATTATCATTAGAGATATTAATCAAACGCAAGAGTATAGAGATGCCTTAGAAAAATTGAACAAAGAGAATGAGGTTCTTCTGAGAAGTAAATCAATGCTGCTAGCTACTGTGACACACGATCTACAGACACCCTTAGGAGGGCTGATTGGTTTTACTGATTTGCTAGATCAAACTTATCTAGACAATAAACAGAAACAGTATGTACACAATATAAAGTCTTCCTCTCAATATATCATCAACTTAGTAAACGACTTAACTGACTTCTCTAGACTAGAAAACAACAAAATCAGCATTCAACAAAAGTCATTTAACCCAAAGACTTTAATAGAAAACACGTGTTATTTATTGATGCCTAATGCTACGAATAAAAATATTGAATTGAACTGGGAAGTTGAAGAGGCGTTAAACAGCAGTTTTATTTCTGATCCGTATCGTATAAAGCAGATTCTAACTAATCTCGTGACTAATGCTATTAAATTTACACAAGAGGGAGGGGTATTTATCAAAGCATTTACTGATCATGGTTTTATCAAATTTCAAGTTACAGATTCAGGAATAGGTATTGCTACTAACCAAACAGATAATATATTTAAAGAATTTCAACAAGCGCACGATGGTATAGAGAAGAAATTTGGAGGTACTGGTCTAGGATTAAATATATCTAAGCGAATGATCCAATTACTTGGTGGGGAGATCTATGTGGAAAGTGTGCTAAACGAGGGATCTACTTTTACCTTTACTATTCCGGTTATAGAAGCAAATGAAGAAGAAAACATCGTTATAGCACCAACAGATTTACAAACTGTTTTTAAAGACTTAAAATCAACAAATATACTTGTTATTGATGATGATAAGGTACAGTTGCAATTAATGGAAGAAATACTATCTCCATTATTTAACAAGGTGACTGTAACATTTGATCCTACTACGATAGAAAGCATTTTAAACGAAGAACACTATGATATGATACTTAGTGATATCCAAATGCCTAAGATGGATGGATTTGAGCTTATTCACTATCTAAAAACACAGTCAGCCTTTAAAGACACCCCTGTTATCGCATTATCAGGAAAAAGAGATATATCGCTAGAGGAATTTACACAAGCAGGGTTTGCTTCTGCACACCCTAAACCATTGCAATTAACGGAATTATTAATCTTAATCTCTAAGATTCTAAATATCAACTTTGACTTGATAACTATAGATGGCAAAGAGACAAAAGAATCTACTAATAGTAAAGAGGCTTCATATAATACTAGATCACTTATTCAATTCATAGGAGATGATATCAATGCACTTAGAAACTTACTTGTGATCTTTATAGATAGTACTAAAGAGAACTTAATGGATATGAATTATGCTAATGAAGAGTTTGATATAGAGCAAATAAGTAATATCGCTCATAAGATGCTTCCTATGTTTAAACAATTAGAGATAAAAGCTGTAATACACAACTTAGAAGAATTAGAGGATAAGAGTATTACTTTTAGTACACAAGAAGAACTAAACACATACATCGAGCAATTAGAAGAAAATATAAATGGTGTATTAGCTCAGATCAAAACTGATTATTTCTAACGAATAATAGGTATAAAAAAAGCTCTTTAATTAAATTAAAGAGCTTTTTTTATTATAAAGTATCTAGTGAATTATTTTAAACTATTTATTGTAGTTAATTCATTTGATTCTAAGTTATAGTCAATTCCATCGAACTCAAATCCAAACAAGTTAAAGAAGTCTCTTCTATAACCTGCTAAGTCAGAAATAGCATCGATGTTATCAGAAGTAACTTCTTCCCATAATTTAGCTACTTCAGATTGAACATCTGCTCTCATTTCCCAGTCGTCAACGCGAATACGTCCTTCTGTATCTAATGAAAGTTCACCTCCGAATAAACGATCAGCAAATAAACGTTGCATTTGCTCAATACATCCTTCGTGAATATTTTTCTCTTTCATTACTTTATATAATAAAGAGATATATAATGGAACAACAGGAATCGCTGAACTTGATTGAGTCACTAAAGCTTTATTAACAGATACATAAGATACACCATTAATATCTTTCAGCATATCGTTAATCACAGCAACTGTTGCTTCTAAATCATTCTTAGCCATACCGATAGTACCATTTCTATAAATAGGGTATGTTAATTCAGGTCCTATATAAGAATAAGCAACTGTCTTAACACCTTCAGCTAGTACACCAGCTGCTTTAAGATCTTCCATCCAGAATTTCCAATCTTCACCTCCCATAACAGCGATAGTATTATCTATATCACTTTGTTCCTTCACAGGCTCAATACTGATATCTGTAACTATACCTGTATGGAAATCTACAGTTTTATTTGTAAATGTTTGTCCAATAGGTTTTAGGACTGAAGCATAAGCAACACCCGTTTTAGGATGAGTTCTACGTGGAGATGCTAAACTATAAACTACTAAATCAATTTGACCTAAGTCTTTCTTGATTAACTCAATAGTTTCTTTCTTTATTTCATCAGAAAAAGCATCACCATTAATACTTTTTGCATAAAGACCCGCAGCATTAGCTTGATCTTCGAATGCAGCAGAGTTATACCATCCTGCAGTAGCTGGTCTACCCTCAGTACCTGGTTTTTCAAAAAACACTCCTATAGTTGCAGCATCTGAACCAAAAGCCACAGAAATACGTGAAGCTAATCCAAACCCTGTAGAAGCTCCAATTACTAATACCTTTTTAGGTCCGTTTACAATTTGTCCTTTAGACTTAACATACTCAATTTGCTTCTTAACATTTTCAGCACATCCTTCAGGATGAGAAGTTAAGCAAATAAATCCTCTAGTTCTAGGTTGTATAATCATTATAAATCTTTTTCTACTTTAGTTGAATTTAAACCAAGTTGCAAATTACGCAATTTATCAAAACAATACACATTTATTATTACAAATTAACCTTCCCAAAAAGCTAGTCAATAACAATTAAAGTATAAAACATAGAGTAACTATCTAAAACTATGGATTACTACAAATAAAAAAGGTTGGAACTAAGTTCCAACCTTTTCTGATTATTTTAAATTAGTGATAATAAATTCACTTCTTCTATTTACTTGGTGATCTCTTTCGCTACAAGGTACATTGTTTACACATCCGTTCTTGATTCCTTTTTCTCCATATCCCACACCTTTTAATCTCAATCTATTAACTCCTTGACGTACTAACCAATCAACTGTTTGATCTGCACGACGCTCTGACAGTCTTAAGTTATACTCATCAGGACCAACACTAGATGTGTACGAACGTACTTCTAATTTTAATCCAGGATTAGTCATCATTACTGATGCTACTTTAGATAATTCTAACTGAGCATCACTTCTAATAACAGAACTATCATTATTAAAATAAATAGGAGCTAATCCAATATAATCACCTAAATTAACTTCTCTAGGATTTTCATCTGTACTAGTTCTATAACCATCCTTTCTATCAACAGTAGGATACTCAGTATAATTTGGTAGACCACCTCTTGTTCTATCTAATTCGAAATCTACTATACGAACATCATTTCTATCAATATCTTCAACAGAAACTTCCTCTGATTTATAACCATTAGCTTTAACAGCTACATAGTAATCTCTATTTACTTTAACATCTTTGAAAACATATTCACCACGCTTATCAGCTTCAACCTCTTCAATCATTCTATGTTTGCTATCATATAAGAAGATGAATGAATCAAGAATAGGGCGTTTAGTTCCTTTATCTATAACCTTACCTCTAATCTCCTGAGCTACGTTAAGTTCTGTACCCATTTTCATTCTTACATAATAAAGATCATCTTTACCAGTACCATTAGGTCTGTTAGATGTAATGAAACCAAACTTAGCTTCTGGATCAAGATACATAGCGAAATCATCATAAGGACTATTAATTGAATTACCTAAATTAACTACCTCACCAAACGATCCATCATCATATATTTGAACACCATATAAATCTAATCCTCCTAAACCAGGATGACCATCTGAAGCAAAATACAGTACGTTATCAGAACTTACAAAAGGATAACTTTCTCTCCCTTCAGTATTCACTTTATTACCAAGATTTTCAGGTGTTCCCATCGTACCATCTCTAAACAATCTTACTCTATATAAATCAGATTGTCCATATCCTCCAGGTCTATCAGAAGCAAAATACATCCAATCTTGATCTGGAGTTAAAGCTGGTGATGCAGTACTTGCATTTTCAACATTTATGCTTAATTTCTCAACGTCTCCCCATTTATCTCCTCCTAAATTATAAGCTCTATAAAGATTGACTAATAAAGTACCATCAGAATAACGAACCTTATTATCTCCTCTATTATTACTTGAGAAAATCATTGCACGAGAATCAGCAGTAAAGATAGCATTTGCCTCATTGAAATTTCCTTCCAATTTTTTAGCAAATGGCTTAACGTCTCCAACGTAACCATCAATTCTTACAGGTGCAGAATACAATTTTGTAAATGGGTCATTTGTCCAACTATGAATTTTCTTATGTTTCCCCTTTTTATTAGAAGAAGAAGCATAAACAATGTTTCCTTTATATAATGCAGATCCATACTCAGACCCACCTGTATTAACACTATTAAGTAATTTTATTCTATAACCATCTCTATTTGTATTAACCTCCTCTAAGTAATTTGGATCACTTAGATATTTTTTTATTCTCCCATCTTCTGGCGCTTTTTCAGCAAGCAAATCCATCTTTGCATTAGCTAAAACATAATCACCTGTTGTTCTAATAGTTTGAACATATCTAAAATATGCATCAACATCACTAATCTCATTGGGTGTCTTTATATTTTCATATAACTTACTGTACCAATGGTTAGCCTCTAAATACAACCCATTCTCATAGTAAGCTTTTGCTAGATTAAAAAGAACCTCTGTCCCTTTCTGACCTTTTGAAAGCATCTTTTCATAGGTCTTAATAGCATCAGCATAGGCCATATTTTCTATCTGAGTATTTGCTTTCTTTTCATAAGAACTTTGAGCGAATCCGGCACTAGAAAACATTCCCAACAGAGCTATTATCCCTATCTTGTAAATATTTTTTTTCATAATATATTAGATGTACTTTTTTTACCAAGCTAGTTATCTTTCTATTAATTCTTAAATATATATT
>JBOFGJ010000693.1:0-2311 GCA_051649065.1 Flavobacterium sp.
GCGCAGGGCAAAACGAATTAAATTCATACTATCTTATTTTAGGGGAATAGCGTTTAACAAATATTGAATATCACCATAAGCAGAAGCCTGTAGCAATAGGGATTGCCACACATTGTTTTGAGCGATTTCGTAGTCTATCTCTGCTCGTTGTAGGGTATACAGCGCTTGAGTAAAATCAACTAAGTTGCTCAATCCATTGTCGTATAAAGCTTTCTGTTGTTTAAAAGCCACATCTGCAGCCTCTAACTGTATCTTGCTTTGTGTCCACACCGCTTCTGCATTAGTATACTTCTCTTTGGTTAAAGTGATTTGGTTAGCCAATTCTTTATCCATTTGATCGAATTCATACGCATAGCTCTTTGTGATGTATTCTTGTTGTTTACGCTTATATGTTGTTCTAAAATAATTAGATATATTCCAAGTCAATTGAAGCCCTACTAAATAATTTCCTCTGTCTATACCCACTCCTTTGCCATAAGCAGTAGAGTAAGCAGTGTTGTCTTGTACATAGTTGTAGTCAAAACCTGAACCTCTACCTTGCAATACTCCGAAAGCATTCAGTGTAGGTAGACTACCTTTAGTCACTAAGCGTTCCATAGACTTGCTTTGAGCTATTTTGCTCTCTTGCCATAATAGTACAGGGTGTTGATCTCTTGATTTAGTAGGCTCTTCTAATAGCACAGGTTTGTCTAATACGAATACATCATCTAACGTATAAAGCTTCGTTTGCTCATCTAATAACACCGCTAAATGTTTATTAAACTCTATCTCTTTATCATACGATTTGATGTGTAATGCTTCTGCATTAGCCACTTCAGCCATTGCTAATCGCTCATCTACTTGAGCTAATAAGCCACTCTTTGCCTTAGCAGCTGTAACTTCGTGGAATACTCTCGCGCGCTCCAAATTCTTTTGTTGCACATATTTAATACGCTGAGAGGCTAATAGACTCAAGTACGTAGCACTTACTTTTACTTGCTGTTGGAAAATCTCTTGTTCTAAATCCTTCAGATTAACCGACTGTTGAGCCTTCGCCATCGTTATCCCTTCCTTCGCTTTACCAAAAGAGAAGATATTCCAATTGACATTAGCAAAGTACAATGAACCAAAGGCTGCATTCCAATTCTGCTCTGCTAAGGGCATAGAAGTAGCTGCAGATCCCAATCCTCCGTATGCATACATCGGACCGTTCTGTGCATTGATGGTACCGTAACTTTGTTGGGCACCGAATGTTAAATCAGGAAAGTAATTTCCTTTTTGGTTGGTAGTATTTTCTTCAGAAGCACGAAGTCTTGCTTCTTTGACCTTAATCAGGTCGTATCGTTCTATAGCCTGTTTTAATGCAGCGTCTAACGTGAGTTTTTGTCCATAAGACATAGACGTTACACCCAATAGGACAAACAGAGCTATCCTATTAATTTTCATGTGAAATGTTGTGATTAATTATACAATATGAGACGTGTATCTATTGTGTAGATACAAGTAGGTATTATTGTATATAATCAAAGTCTATAAACGCAATTCTTGATATACAGAGGTACATCTTTTACTCTGTATAGATAGTAAGTATAGGTAGTAAAATTGTGCTTTACAGTAGGTATATACTCATACACAGCGCCAAAATAGCGGTGTAGTATAGCATCTGTAAAGAAAGAGATTTTAAAGATTTTGAACGAATTGTTCTGTACCTCAGACTTAACCTTTACTACTTGTACTTTTTCTTCACAGCAGTTTTTCTTAGGTTCTTTTACAGTCTTCCCAGTTTTAGCACAGAAACCACAGTTATAATCATTAATCTGAGAGTTAGACATACTCGTCTGCTGCACTAATCCTTGACAGATGTGTTGATATGTACTAAAGCCTGAAGCCAAGCCTGTGTACAAAATTGCAAATAATATGACGAATAGTTTTTTCATAATCTCTACGCCAAAAGTACTGCACTCCCCTATTAGAGTTGTTATATTATTTTGGTTAGTTGTTGTATAATTATTGTACTTTTACTTTAATCTGGGTTAAACTCTGTTTATGAAAAAGCTAATATTACTATTTAGTGGGTTATCACTTTTCTCATGTGCCTCTAACTCTACTAACACTTCTAAGTTAACACTTGAAGCTACTTTAAGTCATCTCGTACCAAGCACTGAAAATGACAGTAGTCCTCACACATATAGACCCAATCCTGAAGATAGATTACCACACCTCATTACTATCTTAGATCAAGATAAACAAACCCTGTCTTTCCAACTACAAGGATGGTACGCATCAAGTGGTTTAAACGCGCATAAAATCAAGATTATCCCTAACGAAGAAA